>CALCSH010000544.1 GCA_937893815.1 uncultured Anaerolineae bacterium
CACCCGCCACACCCCCAAATCTGGGAACCTCCACGCAAAGTCTCAAAGAGCCTTATTTATCAAAGGTAGTGAGTTAAGGTTTTGTGAAAATGTCATCTCGAAAATACGATATTGCGATCATTGGTGCAGGTCCTGGGGGGTCGTCCACGGCATACTTCCTCTCAAAATATGGCTTTAGTGTATTGCTGATCGATAAAACTGAATTTCCGCGTGCCAAAACCTGTGGTGACGGACTTACTCCGCGCGCGCTGGATGTGCTCGCAGATATGGGAATTCTCGGAAAAATTCAACAGGAGGGCTTCCGCATTGACGGCATTCACCTTTTCGCCCCGCGAAAAAAGCGTCTGTATATGCCCATCCCCCAAAAGGGGAATCTGCCCAATTATCTGGTGACCCTCCCGCGTCTGCAATTGGATCAGATCATCTTCGAGCAAGCCATCGAGGCTGGAGCTATTTTCCAGGGCAATACCCACATCACCCAAATCAAGAAAATACCGCAGGGTGTGCGTATTACCGGAAAACACAAGCAGCACCCGCTTGAAATCGATGCTCGTATGGCGATTATCGCCACTGGGGCAAACCTTAAACTACTCAGAAGTTCGAAAATAATTCAAAAGGCGCCCACGATGATTTTGGCCGCGCGCCAGTACTTTGAAAATGTCAACGGATTGAGTAATAACGTCGAAGCCTATTTTGATGGCATTCCCCTTCCCGGCTATGGATGGGTCTTCCCAATCTCTGAAACGGTTGCCAATGTTGGCGTTGGATACTGGCCACATGGCATCGCGCGCCACTGGAAGCCTGAAAACGCCACACAAGTTTTTAAAAACTTCATCAAACTGGAAACGCTGCGCGAGATGTTGAACGATGCCAAAGCGATGGAACCGATACGAGGCTTCCCCATTCGGATGGATTTCACCACCGCTCCGACGTTTGGAGAGGGTGCTCTGCTCGTCGGAGAAGCCGCGGGGCTGGTGAATCCTCTCACCGGTGAGGGGATTGATTTTGCGCTGGAGAGTGGTAAACTGGCAGCCGGACACATTCAACACACGTTTGAGCGCGGCGATTTCTCACCCGAAGATTTTCTGGCCTACGATGCTCTGTTGCGCGAGCATTTTCAACGCCTTTTCATTATGCTCACGCGTATTCGCAAACTGTATATCAACCCCTTGCTCATCTCACGTTTTCTCGAATCGGCACAGAATATTCCAGATTTACAATTAATGCTCGCCAATATTATTCTAGGCCATCAAGATGCGGCAGATTGCATCTCGCCAAAGACCATCCGACAGGTGCTACTGGGCAGGTAGGTGCCATTCTCTCTGGAGGCAAATACAATGAATTCCCTATTCGACAGACGAATGTACCCATTGATGTTTTTCCTGCTGCCAGTGCTCTTTGTGTTGATCGTGGGCCTGGCCTGCAATACTCCCAGCACCGAAAGCAGCAACCAGACTCAAGTATCCATCAACGTACAGGCAACCCAATACTCCCAAAACCAAACCCTGACAGCCGAAGCCGATGAAGTACAGACCCAAAATGAGGAAGTGGCTGCTGAATTATCGGCACAAGAGCAGCAGGACGCGCAAACCGCTACCCAAATGTCGCTCGATGTGCAGGCTACCGTCAACGCACAGCCGACGAACACTCCGCAGCCCACCAACACGCCCCAGCCAACGAATACACCACAATCGGAATCGAGTCAGGATCAAGCATCTCAACAACCTTCAGGTGACACCCAACCTGCATTTGATCAAGCAGGTTTCGAGGCCTGGATGCAGACGGCCAGTATCTTACTTTTTGAAGATATGGCTTTTCTGGGCTATGTACAACCTGCACTAGATGCCATGAGTCTGAATTATGTGGATGTCGATGATGCTCTGGGGCATTTCAAAACCCAACTATTGTCGGGTGGGCCGAATGGTCAGGGCTGGGATCTGATTATTTCTGCCAAAGAAGCCAGGGAAAATGTCTCTGGGGAATTCTACGTGTACATCAACGATGCCATGAATACAGGTAGTTCGGTCATCATTGAAGAATGGAATATTGATGATATCGCAAACGGGAAGATCGGCATTATTCTTGGGCGCTGTGGCGTAGAGTTTCAAAAAGACTGGATCAATATCCCGGTCGATAAGCAATTGCTTTTCCCCATCAATGGCGAGAATCCCATTCACCACTACCCCAATGAGGGCATTTCCCTGACCAACCCGACCAATAATTGGCAGTGGGATTTCTTCGACCTGGGTGATCTGCTCCGATTACGCCCGGGGAGCGATGCTCAATTATTATGGGGCGCGCGCTCAGCAATCAAAGATAGTTATGCAACGGCTGTGGTCTGTATCGATGGGCGGTTGATCATTCAAACCTATGGCAGTCATAGCTATGGCGCAGACCGTGTCATCATGATGTGGTCTAACTACATTTACAATGCACTGATGGCTCGTTACCAATATCTTCAGATGCATTAGTTTGGGGTCTCTGGGAATCCCCGTGGTAGTAGTCCAGATTTAGGGGTTTCTCACGGCAGTTCTTAAAGACCCTTAGTTTGCACAAAAAAAATCGGGCAATCCATGATATGGGTTGCCCGATTTTTGATTCTATTTTCCCTATGAAGTCAGATCAGGGGAGAGTACTGAGAACATCGAAGGTCTGGCTGATATGGTCTTCAATCGCCCCATCCGAATCGCCCCAATCTTCACCTAATTGAATTTGCAACAACACCAAATAGGCATACTTATCCGCAATCGGACGCGCCCCTAAAACGACGACATCCGAGTTGATACCACAATCCCAGACATCGAAACGGCCTTCAAATTTGGTATCTTCGTAGTCGTAACGCCCAGTTTTGGTACAAGAATCCACATACCAGGTATACCCGGCATCATCGAGGAGTTGTACATAACCGCCAATTTTGCCCCAATCGGCTGAAGCCGAAAAATTAACGCCGGGAGTATCCCAGTAGTTATAGTAATCATCAAGGCTTGGGGAGGCAATAATATTGGGAGCCTGGAAAGCGATATCACCAACTGATGTACCCCAGGTGGCTTCCCACATGCGGCCATCCACCTCACTCCACCACGTAGGAATCTCAACGTACAGCATCCCCAAATCGTCATTTACAGCCATATAATCGCCAGAGACTGTGCCGGTATTGCCGGATGCATCCCCAGTCGAGGTAGATGCTCCGCTTGACCCCGAGGAAGTCACGGCCAGAGATGATCCATTGAGCTGCCCGGCGAGGTATTCATCGGTGCCATAGCGATACACATCAATACTCATCGTATCGGTAACTTGATGAGTGCGAATAATATCGCAATAATCGGCCATCGTGGCATTTGCACCAACAGGGTGGCCTTCTAAATTCATGACAATATCGCCACCCGTCACACCGGCACGATCTGCGGAAGAGCCGGACTTTACGGAGGAGACCCAAACGCCAGATACGGTTCCATCATCGGAAACGATCGCCTGACCATTGATACCCACCGAATCAACATCGCGACCCGATTTGAGTTCGTTAATCACCGGTACAGCTCTTTCGCGACCGATTGCAAAACTCTGATTCGCGGTAGCGTAGACGGCGTAATTAACGCCCACTACCTTACCATCCTTGGTGACCAATGGGCCGCCAGAATTACCGGGATTGATTGTAGCATCGTGCATAATCACTGAATCGACTGAAGCCCAGTTGGTTTCACCACTGGTATTCTCTTTTGAAACTATACCTTTGGTCAGTGTATATTCAGGCTCTCCCAGGGGGAAGCCCACAGCATACACTTCCAACCCAACGGCTATCGGGTCGACATACCATTCCAGATACGAAAAACCTTCCCCATCAATATCGATTAATGCTAAATCCGAGCATTCCGAAACCGCCACGACGCGGGCGTTATATGTTTTCGTTGGATCTCCACCGATCCAAACCTTCAGCAGTGCAGCGCCGGTAACGACATGATTGTTGGTGACAGCCAGACCAGAAGGATCAATAATAAACCCGGAGCCGCGGCCAGCGCCCACATACGCACCATCAAAATCAAAGAAGGTACCTTCCGCTTCAATCTGAATGACTGCATTGCGCACATCGGTCAGGTTCGATATAGCCCCGGAAGCAATGGGTTGAGCAGGTTCAACAGGTTGAGCAGGCTCGGCAGTTTCTACAGGTTGGGCAGGCTCGGCAGTGGGCGCAGCAGGTGCGCCACAAGCCAGGCCGACAAATAGAAATAAAGCACCAATGAGTAATACTGGCTTGATAAATGGATATTTCATATCATCCTCCTTCAGAAGATTGCATCAATGGATTCTCAGTGAACTGCCCAGGTTATATTTCGGTAAAAACGATACCCGGTATTCGCTAAAATTCTATCATAAACACGTTATCACAATGAACAGTACTTTGGATATGTACAACCAAAAGATCTCTGGGAATCCCCGTGGTAGGTTGTCCACATTTAGGGGTATTGGGCGTGCTCTGCACGCCCAATACCCCTAAATGTGGGATTTCTCACGGCAGTTCCCAAAGATCCCAACCAAATATTCTCCAAAAAGGCGAGATTCAAAGCTATCGCTGGAGCGCTCAAATACCTTGCCCAGTTGTTCAACCAAAACTGCCGCGGCCACTTTGGGATCAGGGAAAAAGATCCAATCGCAAGCCGGGCAGACGGGGCGCAAACGCCCGCGTCGTTGTGCTTCTATCAATAGGGCAGCACAGCGCGGGCAATATTTGATATCATCCAGAATCATCGCCGCGACCGCCAGCGAAGATACAGCGCAACACTCCCGGTGGATAATGCCAGAGCCGCCAAAACGATTTCCAGAATAGCCGCACGGCTCAAAGGCATGGCAGATGTTTGGGGAATATCGGAATCCGCGGCGAGGGAGTTTGGCATCGCCCGTTCGGGCGCAGATGTCACATTGGGGATGATTGTCATAACCGGGGCGGATTCCTCTTCCACGATAACAAGCTCAGGGGTGGCTGTTGTTACGCTGGCTAATTCAGCCTCCGCGGCAGATTCGGCTTCCGGGGGCACGGCCACGGGTTCGCTTTCAACATCCTCCGCGACACCCGTTTCGCCTTCCGTGATCGCCTGCGCAGCCGGAGCTTCGGCCAGCATTTCCACTGGTTCGGCCATTTTCTCAGCGGCTGGTGCGACAAGCTCCTGAGCCGAAGGCGCGATCGTCAAGCGCCCCATGCCAAAGATATTGCCCAGCAATACAAAAATGAAAAGCAAGCTCGAAACCACCGAAGCCAACCGGAAGGTCGGGTACAAACGCGCTGCCCGTGGTGTACGCCCCCTCGCCATTTGCGGCGTCAGTGTAAAATTGCGCGGTGCGCGCAGTTGCGGCAAATTGCGCAATGCACCGCGCAGAGTTTTTAAATCATCCAGTGCAGCTTGCAAGGCCGGATCATTTTTCAGGCGGGTAGCCAGAAATGCGCTTTCTTTCGCAGAAAGTTGCCCATCGATATAAGCGGAAAGTCGCTGCCAATCACGGCGAGAAATGGAGTCGGTCATCATACAGCCTCCTCACTCAGACGATGGGCAGCGGGTAGAAGTTCCCGAAATTTTTGTAAGCAGGTTTGCATGCGCAGGCGGGCACGCGCCAGACGGCTTTTGATCGTGCCCAACGGCTTTTCGATAGCCGAGGCGGCTTCGTTATAATCCATGCCCTGAATATCGATCAGCACAATTGCCATTCGAAAATCAGGCGCCAGTTCGTTGAGGCAACACTGGATGGCGGTCGCCAACTCAGTGCGCTGCAGGGCAGCCTCGGGCGATTCGCCGGGGTCTGTCAGCCAATAAGGGGAATCGAATCTCTCACCATCATCCGTTTCAGGTTCCAGAGGGGTTGTGGGACGGCGTTTTCGGCGGCGCAATTCGTCGTAGCAGGCATTGGTAACAATGCGCAACAGCCATGCAATGAATGATCCGCCGCGATAGGTGTGCAGTTTGCGATAGGCAGAGATAAATGCATCTTGTGCGGCATCTTCTGCCGCACTGTGTTCACCCATCACGCGGTAAGCCTGATTGTAAACCCGGTCTTGATAAGCGAGTACGAGGTGATTGAAGGCTTCCAAATCCCCCTGTTGAGCGGCCTGAATCAGTGCGGATTCATCCACGTGACGATTTTCCTCGCCAGCACAGTGTCCAATGCACAACTCGCCAGAGCAAAATTCCCAGGGCACTGAAGCCGCCTAAAACCACGACGAAAAGCGGCGCGATGCCGCGCCCAAGCCAAAATGCTCGAATCAATGCGGCCATCGGGGCAACGATGGCCATCGCATAAAATGGACGCCACAACTGGCGAAAATTCTTCATCCGATTGAGATCGTATACACCAAAAAATGGTGCAATCATCAACCAGGCTACCAACACCGGGATGAAAGTAGTCAGCATATACAGACCAGCCGTATCGAGCGTATCATGGCTGGCAAATCCCCATAAAGTTATGATTACAGCGATGAGAAGGTCACCGCTTATTAAAATCCATTGCTGTTTAGTTAGTTTTTTTCGCATAAACCTATATTCTTTAATGGTCAGGAGCACTGTACTGTGAACACATACTTTCCGAAAAGTAACGCGAATGAGCGCAAATATTAGACTTGTTCTGAAATAATTTACGGAAGATTTCAGCCACAGATACCCTAAACCCGGACGAGCCGGAACCAATTTTTTTACCACGAAGACACGAAGTCACTAAGAAAAATAAAAAAACTATCTTTGTGCCTTTGTGGTAGATTTTTGTAATCGTCAGCAGAAGGTTGAACACCGATTAATCTCACGCAAAGGCGCCAAGAAAGCTGAGTAAAAACCGGTCTTTGCGTCTTGGCGGCTTTGCGTGCAAAATATTTAGCTTACTATTGACCAATACACTTTGTGGTAAATTTTCTTGCTTACTGTCAGAACTCGCACTGTCATTCTTCATTCATTTATTTCGGAACAACTCTATTACCAATGCATCGAATGTTAATCTGAAAATATTCGCACTATTCGTATCTTCGCGGCATTCGCGTCGAAATTCTGCGCCAATTTCACAGAAGTACGAAGAAAAATTATACAACATCCTTGCGCTTCTGGAAGTAGAGCATAATGCTCATCAATACTAGCATGATGATAAAGAGGGCCGTCCACCGTGAGAAAATTGTCCCTTCAAAGACATAGCCCGAATCATCGTAGATCGTGCCCAGCAAAGTTTCGGCGCTGTTGATGGCCTTCTCGCGATTCTTTTGCCACTCGGCGCGCTCGTCGCCGTAATCTTGCATGGCGTCGGTATATTGATCGGCCTGATCCTGGCGCAGTTCGACGTATTCGTCGCCCTGGACATCCATCTGATCGGCGTATACCTGGCCCTGATCCTGGCTATCGAGACGATATTGCTCAAATTGATCCATCACAGCATCTTGCTGCTCTTTGCCCTGGGCACGTTGGTCATCCATGTAAGCATCCATCTGGCGCGGGTCGGCAGGCGTGGGCAGCGGTGTGGGCGAAGCCATCGGCGTTGGTGTGAAAATTGGCGTCAAGGAGGGCAACGCTGTAGGGTAAAGATAAGCGGTAGGTTGCAGCGGTTCTATGGGTTCAGGCAACGCGACCATCTGCTTTGCTAAATCATCATAGAAGTCCGTCGAAAGAATGCCAGGAAAAGCGGCGCAATCGGTAAAGATGCTGGCGCCCATGCAGTCACAATTATCCTTGATCTCATCTGGCAGATGGCGTCGGTCTTCTTTGGGGAAAGACAGACAGGGATCGTTGACAATTTTATCACCCATATGCGTGGAAAGGACAAAACTTTCGTACACCCAACGCGAAGACATAATCGAGCTGATCGCCTCCCCGCCAGGAATTTGCTCCAGCGGCAGAATCGCCCCTGCAAACAAGAATTGTGGCACGAGCACGGTAATCAGCAGCAACATGGATGCATTCTGGTTGGGCGCAACCGTAGAAATCGTCAAGCCGATGACATAACCCGACAAGCTGGCTAACACCAGGGTGATATAAAAGGCAAGGTAATCTTGCGTACCGGGAAAGACTGGGTGGACAAAGATCAATTTAAAGATCATCAATACTGCCCCCTGATATAACGCCAACACCACGCCTACCCACATCTTGGAGGAAAGGTAGGGAAAAATACGCAAGTTAACGGCACGTTCACGTTTGTAAATTTCGGCTTCCTTGACGATCTCGCGCACGCTGCTCAATGCTCCGGCCAACAAGGCAATAATTGCCAGCATATACCATTGCGTCATCACCAGTTCTGGATTTCCCACAACCGGATCAAAAAGATCTTTGCCCCAGATGAAATCCATCAGTCCCAGGATGGGTGCCAGCACCAACATCAGCGCCAGTGAGATTTTATCTTGCATCATAATCTTGAGATTACGTGCTGAGAGGATGATGAACTGGCGCATGGATGAAATGCGGCGCTTATTGGAGGGGGGTCGTTGAGCTTGCGAGGCTGCCCCCACCTGAGATGAGATGGCGGCCCTGGCTCCGGTATCCCAGCCCATCACCTGAGCGTAAATTGGCGAGCTTAAATAACGTTCGCGCCACTCTTCGGGTGCACCGCGGGAGTCATCATTCAGAATCCGGTAAATATCGTCGAATTCCATATCTTTCTCACGACGCTCGCGCTCGTTACGATATTCATCAAAATATTCCAGCGCATCTTCCGGCGCGCCATAGAAAGCCAGGTTGCCGCCACGAGCCAGGAATACAGCCTTGTCGCACAGCATCACATTCTTGGTGGCATGGGTAATCAATATAACTGTGCGCCCCTGATCGGCCAGACGGCGCATCAGTTTCATCATATCATACTCGGTGCCAGGATCCAGTCCGCTGGTCGGTTCGTCGAGGAAAAACAAACGCGGCTTGGTAAGTAATTCCACGCCAATCGACACGCGCTTCAACTGACCACCGGAGAGCCGCGCGATGGGAATATCACGTCGCTCGGTGAGATCGAGTACATCCAACACTTCACGCACCGTTGCTTGACGTTCCGCCGGGCTGGTATCAGGTGGCATACGTAGACGCGCCACAAAATCCAGGGCCATCTCCGGCGTCAATTCCTGATGCACAATATCCCTCTGCGGCACATAACCTATATCATTGCGAAAGAGATCATAATGGGCATATAAATCGATTCCGTTAACAGTCACGCTGCCGTGGCTGGCGGGCCAATAACCACTAATGGCATTCATGAAAGTGGTTTTTCCTGCGCCGCTCATGCCCACCAGAGCCACAAATTCGTTAGGCTCAATATTAAGGCTAATTTCCTTAAGCAGATTCAACGAGGACGATACTTGCTGATTAATATTACGCGCCTCGATGCGGATGCCCTGCTCTACCTGGCCCTGAAGTTGCTGGCCGGAAAGTACGAAAACATACGGCCCGATGCGAATCTGATCCCAATCTTTCAGGTAGGCTTCGTGGTCGATGCGCTCTTCGTTGACGTAAATCCCGTTACTGCTGC
>CALCSH010000545.1 GCA_937893815.1 uncultured Anaerolineae bacterium
ACACCCGCCACACCCCCAAATCTGGGAACCTCCACGCAAAGTCTCAAAGAGCCAATATGTTATGGATGCTATGCTTGCCGAAGCACGTTCGATAATAGTATCGATTGAGCAGAAACAACGGAAATATTCGCTGGTTGCAGTAGACGATTGCTCTTCGGAAAGGTATTTGTGATGAAACTCAAAGTTGGCGATTTTGCCCCCGATTTTACGTTATCCAGTCATCTGGGAAAAGATATTGCCCTGACAGACCTGCGCGGCAGCACGGTTGTGCTGGCGTTCTTTCCTATGGCTTGGACTCCGGTCTGAAGCAACCAGATTCCGTCGTATCAGGCAGAATATGCCCGCTTCACGGAATCAAATGTCCAGGTTCTGGGCATTAGTGTTGACCATATTCCCGGCTTAAAGGCTTGGGCAGAGAGTTTGGGCGGCATTGCTTTCCCGCTGTTGAGCGATTTCTGGCCTCACGGCGCGGTGGCTGAAAAATACGGCGTGTTGCGCCAGGATGGATGTACGGAGCGCGCGATATTCATCGTCGACAAATTAGGCATGCTCCAGTATATCGATATTCACGACTTTGACGACCAACCTGATAATGAAGTGCTCTTTGCAGAGTTGAAACGTATCGATCCGGGCGCGTTTGCCATACCATCCGGGAATCAGTCCGCGGCAGAAGAGCGGCGGATAAAAAACGGCATCGTGATGTATTGCAATCGTTGGTGCCCCGATTGTCGCAGAGCGCGCCAATGGTTTGCTGATCACCAGATCGACTATGAGGATATTGATATTGTGGTCAATAAAGATGCTGCCGACCTGGTGCGCAGCTGGGCAGATGGCAAATTGATTACACCGACATTCGATATCAACGGGAAAATCATTTTTGATTGGAAAGAGCAAGAATTAGCCGCATTGCTATTGGAATCGAAGTAGTGCTCTCGGCGCTGGCGCCACGAAAATTCTTCGAAAGAATCAAAAATCCGACATCGGATGAATGTCGGATTTTTCTGTGGGCGGTATTGGGCTCGAACCAACGACCTTTGCGATGTCAACGCAACGCTCTAACCAACTGAGCTAACCGCCCGGAGCGAAGGGAATTATACCACTACGATTAAGGCTGGCAAGAGTTTTTTCTGGCTCTTTGGGAATTGCCGTGAGAAACCCCGCATTTGGGGGTGTGAAGTGGGCTTCGCCCACTTCACACCCCCAAATGCGGATAACTACCACGGGGATTCCCAGAGATTCTTTTTTCTGGGATCTCAGAATGGATTATGGCTCGCATTTGCTTGCACCTTTGCGGTTCGATGATGTGACGTAATTGTCCATCCTGCCAAAGCCTTGACGTATAGATAATCATCGATTAGTATTGTCGACGTATAGATGGAAATCAATATGAAAACAATTATATTTCATTTGGATACAGTCAGGTTTGCTAAGGCACTGGCGGATGAAACCCGGCAGAAGATTATGGCTTTGTGTTGTTGCAATTTGCTCAGCGTCAATGATATTGTCGATAATCTGGACGTAGCTCAGCCAACCGTGTCGCATCACTTGAAAATTCTCAAACAGGCTGGTTTGGTTATATCGGAACGGCGTGGAAAACAGGTTTTATACACCCTGGATCAAAAACAACTGGCGCAAGGTTGCTGTCAGGTGGCTGAAGATTTTGCTCCCAACCAACCGGTCAAAATGGTAGTGCAAGTGCCGGGCTAGGCGTGGCGGGACTTTTTTTCGCAATACGTATCGATAAATATAAATATTTCAATATATAAGGAGAGTTACGATGACTACAAAATCTAAAACTCCAAGCGATATTCGCGGTGCTGTGCGCGAACGCTATGGGAAGATAGCCGAAAATTTCCAAGTAAGAATGCAAGCCAGTTGCGACTGTTCCACAACCCAAAGTTCTTGCTGCGCTCCAGAGATTGAATCTCAACTCGATACCATCACGCGTTTTTACGAGGATCCTGATGCCTTCGAACTTCCAACGGAAGTCACTGAGCTTTCATTAGGCTGTGGCGATCCTGTTACCTTGGCATCATTGAAGGAGGGCCAGACAGTACTGGATTTAGGTGCAGGCGGCGGTATTGATTGTTTCCTGGCGGCGAAAAAAGTTGGCCCCACTGGCAAAGTCATCGGTGTCGATATGACTCCGGCTATGATCGAACGCGCCCGTTCCAATCAGATCAAATTAGAAGCCAGGAATGTCGAATTCCGCCTGGGGGAGATTGAGAATCTCCCCGTAGCAGATGACACCGTCGATGTGATCATCTCCAATTGCGTCATCAACCTCAGCCCGGATAAACATCAGGTATTTCGTGAAGCATATCGGGTGCTGCGCCAAGGCGGAAAACTGGCCGTAAGCGATATCGTCACGGATGGCTCACTTCCCGATGTGATCAAGAACAGCCTGAGCGCCTGGGCGGGTTGCGTTGCCGGGGCCATAGATGTAAAAGAGTATATTGCCGCAATGCAAGATGCTGGTTTTATCGATGTGGATGTGAACGCTTCTTACTGGGATCAGGAAATGATTAACGAGGCTATTGAGCAGATTGCGCCTGATCTCAAATCCCAGATCAAAGCGGTGGATCGAAACGGTCAAGCTGTACTGGTTGTCAATAATGGTGCTGATCATGCCTTGGCGGAGTTTGATCCTCAGAAAGCTATTTTCAGCGCAAAAATCACGGCGAGAAAGCCGAAGTAGCATTACCGTTTGGACGCGATTTCCCCTGTTTGGCTGAGACGCGGGGAGCTGTGCCTCAGCCAAACATATTCTTGGGTTCTGGGTTGTTCAGGGTTGGGCTTTCGCTAATCGTTTCCCGAGATTTCGGAGTGCAGATTTCCGAAGCCAGAAAAAACAAACTTGAAATCAGACAAGATGCGCGCTTCTGCTATGGTCGACAATTGAGGGTTGAATAAAAAACTGTGGCTCTTTGAGACTTTGCGTGGAGGTTCCCAGATTTTGGGGTGTGGCGGGTGTTTCACACCCGCCACACCCCAAAATCTGGGCTTTACCTTGCGAAATCTCAGAGACCCAAAACTGTTTCACGCCAAGTCGCAAAGAAATACAGAAAAATTTACCCCCATTAGGCCTTAGGGTTTTGGCATGAGATTGTTCTAATTATTATGGGAGGAAATTCCAGGGGTTGACTTTGGCTGTGCCATACAGCAACTCAAAGTGCAGATGATCGCCAGCGGAGTTGCCAGTATTGCCCACCGTGCCAATCTCGGCTCCCTGGTACACGCTATCGCCGCAGCCGATAAAATAATCATTTAGGTGTGCGTATAACGATTGCCAATCGTTCCCGTGGTCAATCACCACCAGATTGCCATAGCCGCTGTAGCTCCACCCCGCATAAACAACCACGCCATCATCCACCGCCCATACCGGGTTGCCGGTATCTCCGGCAATATCAATCGCCGGGTGATTGGCCGCCGGGTTGAAATCGTAGCCTGAAAGCCAGTGTTCGGTGGTCGGCCAGATGAAAAGGCCATCCCCGACAATGCCATCGGTAATCGTGCCGCAGTAACCCGGCCCATAGGTGCGTGCAACTGCCGGGTCGTCGCGTGGAATGCGCGGGGGGCCATAATCAATTAACTGGCGATGCCCACCGGGTATGATCAACATTGTTCCAGCCTCAACCTCAAAGTTGTCGACATTCGTCTGCGTCAAATCGAAATGGTTGCCTGGCCATTGCAAAATCTCTGATGCGTCTACGCCGTAAAAATCAGCCACTTTTGCCAGATTTTCGCCCTGGCTCCACTTGTGATAGGTGCCGTCCACGGGCATAATATTGAGCGTTTGACCAACCTGTAATTGATGGGGGTTATCTTGCAATGTGGCCGTATTGGCCCACAGAATTGTCTCGGGTTTAAGACCAAATTGATCGGCGATTCCAAAGACGGAATCCCCCAATTCGACGACATATTCGATAATATTGGAACGTGCCCGTGTGGGGATGGCAGTATGAATTTTAGCCTGTCGACCGATGCCAGCGCTGTTTTCCGGTTCGGGTGCAGTAATGGGCGGCAGCGCCGCGAGATAACTTTGCGGCGTTGGCGTCATCTGTGGAGCAGATAGTATGCCGCGCGACTCACCCGGTAACCCGCCTACCAGTGCATTATAGTTAATCGAGCGCATTGCCCAAACGACAATTAAAACCAGAATGAGCGAAAGCAGGAGTTTTCCAGCGCGCACCACAGGTTCCACCAATCCCGCATGGGCAATTTGGGTCCAAAACTGTTCAATAGACCCGCCCGATGAGTCGCTTTCGACTTCGGTCGTTACAATTTTCCTTGGCTGAACGGGTTTTTGGGAATGCGCCTCTTCTTCGAAAAGAGAGTTATCTTTTACTGGATCATACTTCATAGAGTGGCCTCGACGGGAGGCATCATATCACCAGCATTTGGGGCAGTCAAGTTAGTTGAAAATGAGTAAATTTGGAATTAGTTACCATCGAAGGTGATCTCGTCAAAAAGATCGCCACTCATTGACGCCCCCGGTGTGGGTGAGGCTTGCATGAAGAGATCCACATCCCCGACGCCGAGCAGCCGAAACAACCAGCGGAATGCGCCCCCGGTGATCGCCGGGCCAATCTGGCTGGCGTGGCATTGGGAGGCGGCATTTTTCCGTTTGGACACCTTCCGGTAATTGATTTTGGTATGGATGGGGAAATCAACAATAAGTTGAGTCAGATCAATATCCTCATTGCGGCCCCAACGGCTGGGGTCTTTTCCAAACAGACGCAGTAAACGCGTGGCAACGCGCAAAAAACGTTTGGATATCGTGTGGTAATACAATTTTTGCGTTTGATAGGGCGGCAGATCACTCTTGTACGCTGCATCTCCGGCCAGGTGAAAAGCCTGCGTGGCGGCTTGTTGAATATGAATATGATCTGGGTGGCGGTATCCGCCGATGGGGTCGAAGGTTAATACTACCTGGGGCTTGAGTTCACGAATCTTATGGGCCACCAGCGCGGTGACTTCTTCCAGTGGCGCGTTGATCAGCGCCTCGGGATTCTGGTTGTCCGGCGACCCAACCATCCCAGAATCGCGATAATCGAGAAAATACACCCCGGTCAGGCCCAGATGACCGGCGGCACAACGCAGTTCAGCCTCGCGCAATTCGGCAATGGATGTAAATTCCTTGAGATACTCTGGCCCGACTTCGCCCGCTTCGCCGCGGGTTGCACAGATAAGGTGCACTTCTGCGCCGCGTTCCGCGTAGAGCGCCAGCGTTCCGCCCATCCCAAAGGATTCATCATCGGGGTGGGCGAGTACGGCTAGAATAGTGGCTTTTTGATTTGAATTAGACATAAGTGGTGCGATTATACCTTGTATCCGAATATGCATTGTCATACTTTTGTAAATAATTGCCTGACGAAGCTTCACCTCAAATTGACAAGAAATTCACCGCTGCGAGCGCTGATGTGAATTCTTGCTCTATTGGTGAAGTATTGGCCTAACTGCTAAGGTTAACGCCTTCGCAGAGTATATCCGAAAAAATGGGTGTGAGTGAGGTCATATCTGGAGCAGCGTTTTGAGATCGTGCTGCACCTGATCGGCGTTGCGGAACAAGATTCCTTTCATGCCCACGGCTTGCGCGCCTTCGATATTGTGGGGAAAATCATCGACAAATACACATTCGCTGGCCTGAGCCTGTATTCGTTTCAGCGCCAAATGATAAATGCGGGCGTCGGGTTTCATCACCCCTTCATCGCCAGAGCCAACCGCCACATCAAAAGCATCGGCGATCTGCCAGCTTTGCAGCGCATCGGGCAGGTTTTTCCAGGCATTACTGATAATTCCGATTTGATGTTTTGGCTTAAGGCTGCGGATGAAATCGACCAGAGCGTAGTCGATGCGGTCGCCGCCGAAAAAACGCTCGCCAAAATCCGGGTAGGCATCAGGGGGGAGATTCAATACCGACCGTGCGGTGGCCCATAATTCATCGGGGGTGATCTCGCCTTTTTGGGCGCGCGTGCCCAGGTCGCCACCGAAGACAAGTTTCTCTAACTCGTGGCGCGTCAGCCCCAATTCAGCTGCGAACTGCTCCCGGGGAGCCGCATCTTCCGTGCGCAGAATCACGCCGCCAATATCCCAAAATATAGTTGTGATGGTCATATTCTCCTCTGTTTTCAGTGACTAATATCCAGTATTAAAATTTTTAGACCGGTACTGGCCTCTGGATACTGCGATCACAGTGATTGTACACTGATTTCCTGGCCGGGGCGCAATTCTTTTTCGTAGAGATCAATTTGTTGGTGCATGTGCATCCCAGCTTTCTCGTAGAGACGCAGCGCGCCGGTCAGGTTTTGAGCATCTACCCCCAGCGATACTTTGCGATAGCCGCGGCGGTAGTATTCGCCAAAGGCGTGCTGCAGAAATGCCTTCCCGATTCCGCGCTGGCGATACTCGCGCAGCACGCCCAGCGAGTCAACATGCCCGCATTCAGGGTCCTCGTAGGCCTCCTTGCGGCACAGGCAAATGCCGGCAATCTGTTTGCCATCCATTGCCAGGAACCACAGGCTGGGATCATGGGCATCGTCGCCGGTCAGCGTGTGCATAAAAATCTCAAGACCTTCGTCGAAAGGCTGCTCGACATAGCCAAAATGATCGCGAAAGGCTTCTCGGTCGGCGCGGTAGATGTCGGCAGAGCGGATATGCTGCGGATCGTAAACTTGCAAACGTATGCCTTCCGGCCAAACTGGCGCAGGCGGCGGGCTGGACATTTTGATACGCATCGTGAAACTGTGCCGCAAAAGACTCAGCCCTTGAGTTTCCATCACTTCTTTAGCAGGCGCCATGACCGAATATACCCCGGCGCGGTAAGCAACGCGTGTTCCCTTCGGGCAGCGCGGGATGGCTGTACTGACACGTGCCTCGGCCCATGCCAGCAGGTGCGCGCCAATACCGTTGCCACGCTGCTGCGGGAGAACGCACCACCACACCCAGGGGTGTACCGGCGGATTAGTGAGAGTCCAGACTTCCACATAGCCTACCAGATTATTCCCCGGGTCGAAAACCAGCCGAGTATCGAACTCTAGATCGAATCCAGGTGTCTCCCACTCGTTGCGGATCACATCCAGTGATGCTTCATTTTCGCCCACATAATATTGAGTGTAGGCATTCATCAAGTCGACAACCGCTTCGAGATCGCTCTCCTCTGCTCCGCGATCCGTGTAGCCTGCTGCAAGATTAGATAGTGTTATTGTCATCATGGTTTTCCTTGAATATGTTGCTGAAACTGGGTGTGAAAACCTAATTTCGGATTTCCAGGCCCACGGGCAGATGCGCTTCTGGAAACGGTTCGCTCAGGTTGCGCACCAAATCGTAAGTATAGCGAATCGCTTCGTAGCCCTGACGGACAGCCAGCGCGTGGACGCCCTTTTCGGTGTCTGCTCCCCATGTTTGGAAGAAGCGCGGTTCGTCTTCGGGGTGGGTTGCCGCGATTTGACGCAGGCGCGCCTCATTGTGAGTCAGCATGGCCGCATCGATTCCTTGTCGCCGCCATTCAGGCACAAGAAATCCGAACAGATTGTAGATATAGATGCCCTCATCCAGATGCTCCCAGAAAACACGGCTGTACCCGATTACCTGACCCTGCACTTCGGCAATCAACATATCACGGTAGGGATCGCAGTTGACGAGATGGGCATAGTTGTTGGTTATATCTTCGAGTGTGTCAGTGCGCTCGATAACGTCTTCATCCTTGCTGTTTTCGATCACGGCCAGCATGTGAGGATAGTCATCTTCGCCGCGGAAACCCCGAAAGTTCAGCCCGGGAATATTGGGCGCTGTAGGGATATGGATAGAATCATTTGTTGTCATGGTAACTCCGTAACTATTGTGGAATCTAAAAATGACTCTACTGCAAAAAGCCGATGACG
>CALCSH010000546.1 GCA_937893815.1 uncultured Anaerolineae bacterium
GAAGCCGATGAGTTGATTCGGGTGATAAAAGCTGCGGCAGAGGGGCAGGTGCAGCTTTCTCCAAAGGCAGCGGAGCGCCTGATGCGAGAAGTCCGTTTACCTCAAAGCACAGAAAAACTCACCGATCGGGAAACTGAGGTTTTGCGCCAGTTGGCGGACGGAAAAGCAAATAAAGAAATTGCCCAGCTATTACATATTGGTGAGACAACGGTAAAAACCCATGTCAGCAATATATTGATGAAACTCGGGGTGCCCAGTCGCACACAAGCTGCCTTATACGCCGTTCGTATTGGATTAGTGTCAATGGATTGATGGGAATGGATGTCTTGAAAGAAAAAAAGGGAAGCTGCAGCAATTTTGTTGCGGCTTCCCTTTTTTCGGTGCTTTCCCTCACTTTTCGGGGAAGGGACTAGAGATGAGATTTACCGCTTGGTCGCCATGCCATAACGGCCAAATCCCTCCGTGATCATGCAGCTTACCCGGCCATTCTGAGAGCCTTTTTCCGCCAACAAACGAGATGGACATTCTTGCCAGGATTTCTTCAGCGCATCATAATAATAGATGCTCAATTTACCCTGATCCCAGGCAGTGCGATCTTCACTACTCAGATTGAAGTACACATAAATAATCCCGTAGATTTTTTTGAATTCTGCCCCGGCGCTATCTCGTACACGAATATCCAGCCATGGTTGAGTGAATAGTAGCTTTTTCGCGGATGCGCGATCGGCTTCCGTCAAATCAATGCGGGTGAGGGTAGCGGTGGCTGTGTAAGCGGAGGCCGGAAAGTATACCCCCCCATTTCGCAGGTAAATATCCGCCGATTTTTGGTATTCAAGCTTTCGGGTAATCGTATCAACGTTTGCCTTGGCGGATGCAAATACCCAATTGCCAGCGATTGCCGTAAAGGTAAACAGCAAGGTAAGGATGAGTTGGATGTATTTTTGGGTTTTCATGGGGAAATCTCCTTTTTGAAAGAAAAACCATGCAAGATTTACCCAAAAGTATACTGATCTCTTGTGATGTCTACATCCTACGAAAGATGGATATTTGGCTAGGCCTAGGGATGAACCGCAGATGCAACGGGTACTTGAATCCGGATGCGGGTGCCCGTGCCTGGAGCACTTTCCAATTCAAAGATTCCCTCAACTTGTTGTACACGTTCTTGCATCGATTGCAGACCAAAGCCCGTTGTCGGGTTGGATGGCTCAAAACCCCTGCCGTTATCGCCAATTTCCAGTAGGATACGGTCTTCCGTCATGGATAGGCGCACATCTACATGGGAAGCCCGGGCGTGCTTGCGAATATTGTGGAGAGATTCCTGGGCAATGCGGTACAAAACCTGTTTTTTCTCCAATGAAAGCGGCGGCTCCGGGCACAAGTGAGTTTCCACCTGGATCTGGTGGCGTGCGTCGAGCGCATCAGCTTGCTTGGTGAGCGCCATAACCAGTCCCTCCAGTTCCAAAGATTCAGGGCGAAGCTCGAATATTAATGCTCGCATTTCCGATAAACCCGCTTCAGCCAGGGAGAGAATATACTGGATCGAGTCGATCAGGCTGTGGCGAGAATCGGGTTTGGTTGTGTCATCCTCCAGCAGAGTCTTGGCTGTGCGCGCCCCGAGTGCGATTCCATACAGGGCTTGAGAAACAGAATCGTGGAGTTCGCGTGCCAGGCGCTGCCTTTCACGCAGCACGGCAACTTGCTGAGCCTGTTCATGCAAACGTGCATTCTCAATCGCCAGGGAAAACTGGCTCGCAAAAGCAGATGCTAAATCGGCATCTTGTTCGGAATAATAATCGGTTTTTTCATGATGCAGGATCAATATTCCCAGGTTATTATTTTTAACTTTCATCGGCACCCCCATCCAGCAGTTGGCATCCGCCGGTATTTCTCCGAAATTATGCAGTAAAACTGCCTGCCACGCTCGCGCCAATTTTGTATCTGCCTGAGTATCTGGAATAATCACGGGTTCCTGAGTATGTAGCACTTCTTTGTAATGTAGCGCTTCATCTAGATTCCAATAGATGGGTAGATCATCCGTGTTGATTTGCCCTTTGTAGCGCAGTAATTTGATGGCATCAGGGCGCTCCTTATCGAGCAGAAAGATCGCGGATGCTGAATAGGCCACCACTGCTTGGAGCTGATCCAAAATCTGGCCCACCAGGGGCTCTAGTTCCAGGGTAGAGGCGACATTCCGTGAAATGCGCAGCAGTGTGGAGAGTTCGCGGGTGCGCATTTCAACTCGCTTTTCAAGAGTGGTATTGATGAATGCAATTTCCTGCGTGCGTTGGCGCACCGCCTCCGTCAGGCGAGCCTGACGGCTGAGACCAAGAAAGGCAATCCCTGTCAACAGGGCCAGGATGATCATCTCGCTGGTATTAAAAAGCCATACATCATTTGCAATATTTTTGCGCCAATCGCGTTGAGGGTATCCGATCAACTCCCACTCATTTACTGGCAATTCAACTTTGTAGGCAATTTCGTTCCCGCCAATCGGCGCTCCCGTCTCAAAGATGGTTTCCCCAGAATGATCTCGCAGGGCAAAATTGAGATCTTGTGAAGAAATATCATCCAGGCCAGCGTCGTTCAGTAACGTGGGTATATCGATCACAATGCTAATAATCCCCCAAAAACTGTCGTCCGCCAGGAAAACAGCCTGTCTCTCGGCCAAGCCCCAACCACCCTGAGCGTAATCCAGGGGATAGCCGATGACGATTTCTTCTGTGTTGACCGTGCGTTGGATGTCTAGCTCAATATCCGGTTGGGATGTTTCGAGTAGATTGTAGCCAATCAGGTCTTGATTGCCTTCCAGCGGGTAAATAAACTCAATAATCCCAGATGGAGCAATCGTGATATTGTGAATGCCGCTGGTATTAATATATAGATTGGATGCGAAATCCAGAAATTTGGTTTCGATCGTTTCAGTGTCCGCTTCGGTGATCACAAAGGCGCGCAAACCCTGTAGCAGCGCAAAGCGGCGGTTGACGGCTGCGGATAGAGCGTCCGCTCGGAGAGAGATTTCGAGTTTGGCCTGGTTGCGTTCTTCGGCCAGAAGTTGCGCTTCATACCACCGGCTGGCTTGCCAACCTGAGGCCAGCAAGACGAGAAATATGAATACTGTGCCCAGTAGGGCTTTACCCGTTGATGTTTGCATATGTTTTTAATTCTACACCAGAGTTTGGCGAAAAAAGGTTCAATATCCTCACGGTGCTTTCCCTATCATCCCAAAAAACATCTCCTACGAAAGTAGGAGGTAAATTCCTACCGAATAAGGGTGTCATCTCTTCTTTCCAATGGATAATTGTCCGTGCAGTAAATTCCGCTGACGCATTGAGTTTGTAGTACCGTTGTTTTTGACGAAATAGGAAATAAATATGACTGCCCTTAAATTGCCATCTATGATTGAGCTACTGATTTCCTCGTTGGTGTTGGTATCATGCCAAGGCCCGGATACCTCGGAATTGATTAGTAGTGATATTCGTGCGAAACTGGCCGACCTGCTCGGGGTGGATCGTAGCCAAATTGTTCTTGACCGTGTCGAGATACGCGATTGGCCGGATGATTGTCTGGGAGCCGCGGAGCCGGGCGAAGCCTGCGCTCAGGTGATCACACCCGGATATGAAGTCACGCTGGTTGCGGATGGGAATCGGTATGATTTTCGCTCCAACCAGGATGGAACCCTGGTGAAACTGATCTCCCCCTTGGCGGGGTCGCTGCCTGTTGTGGCAGAATCACCCCCCGAGGTAGCTACCGCCCCCACGCCGCCCGGCGCAAGGGCTGAAACGGTGGTGATTGGTGGCGATGAGCAAGCGCTGAGAAATTTCATTAGCCGCTGGTTTGCCTCCCTGTATCCTGGCGCGCCTGAGGGCGGTACTTCCATCCGCATAGGCTCCTTACCGGATGACCTTCCCTTTGATTTGCCCTTGCCCGCGGGCGCTGCGGTCGTTGCCAGTATATCCGAGCCGCTGCTCGAACTTCAATTGATCCTGGATGTGCCGCAAACGTCCGCCGAAATCAAGACATTTTACGAGCAAGCATTGGCCGATGCTGGCTGGCGGAAGATATCCGCTCAGAATCAGGGCGGCGGATTTGTTGTTGCGTATGATTATGGCGATACCTATTGCTTTACGGACGATCAAGCCGCCCTGATGATTCAGACGTTGGATGCTGCGCAAGGAACGGATCTGCGCCTGAATTTGTATACACGCGACACCAGCTATATGTGCAATCCCGGCACTCAAGGAATGGATCAATCTATGGGTATGATGCCCGTCTTGGAGATGCCCGCCGAGGCGATGATGACAGGGAGCAGCAGCGGGGGCAGCAGCAATGGCACGGCAGATATTTCAGCGGATATTCAAACCCAATTATCCGCTATCGAATTGCAGGAATATATTACTGAGCAGCTTCCCACCCAGAATTGGCGAATGGTGTCTCAAGGCAGCGCCGATAGTTTCGCCTGGAGTACGTGGGAAACGAGCGATGCTCAAGAACAAAATTGGATGGGCACGTTTCTGGTCTTCGAGTTCCCGACTGTAGAAGACTATTTGTATGCCACGATGCGCATTGTGAAAATCCCATAAAAACTTGATTTCAATATTGGCCAGCGCAGGTTGCAATCGCTTCCACACGCATTTGTGTTGAGAACAATTGTATTGCAATCTTCGCTTGCACCTGCACATGCAATGCAGGTGCAAGCGCGCGTAAGAAATAATTGGGTCTCCGGGAATCCCCGTGGCAGTTATCCGCATTTGGAGGTGTGAAGCGGGCGAAGCCCGCTTCACACCTCCAAATGAATTTTTTGATCCTTGGTGTCTTGGTGGTGAATTAATGTACGACACGATTGACATGGTCTACGCAGTGATGAACGCATAAAAAATGGATACACTATGACAAAAACAAAAATTTCGTCGGATTCAAATCAACATCGCTCTCTGACAGCGTTGTTTCTGATTGCTATGATTGTAATGCTGGCCGTTGTGGCATTGCTGTGGTCGTTTTTCGTCCGCCAGCGTCAGACGCAAGCACTGGCTCTGGCGGAAAGCCGCGATCTTCAGGTGCAATTCGCCGTAGCCGATACTTATCTGCAAGCCGGAATTTATGATCAGGCCTCCCAGATTTTTGAGAGCATAATTCGCAAACAACCCGATTATCCGGGGGCTACGGATAAATATTCGCAAGCAATGATGCTACAATTGATTGAGCATCCGATCGATGCCTATGGCAATACACTGACCCCAACACCCACGCCCACTCAGACACCATTGCCGACCCAGACGTTTACGCCTAGCCCTACCTTTACGGAGACACCTCTTCCCACTGCCACGGAAACGCCAACCTCGACCCCCGCGTCTGTCAGTTACGTCACGGATGGTATGATTCTCTATTACGTCACCAGTATTGGCACAGGCGGGCCGGTCGGCTGTGGCGATAGCCTGATAGCGTTATCCACCGGTCGTGCCCGCACAGGCAACCTCGATGCTGATCTTAAAATCGCTTTGGATGCTATATTTTCATCCGGGCAATATCCCGCCGGATTGTATAATGCCACCTATCCATCTGTCCTAAAAGTAGGTGGTGTGGAATACACGGTATCTAATGGCGTGGCAACCGTTCAACTCGATGGTTCGTATGTTACCCCAGCCGATGCGTGTGATGCCAGCCGCTATCGAGCGCAAGTATGGACGACTGCACTTCAATTCACAGAAATTAAACGTTTTATTCCGTTTGTCGGACGAGCACTTCTCGGCGACCGACTGGCGGTGTATTCCGATGGGAACAAATGAAAAAAATCCAACAACTCTTTCATGCCCTCTCGTGGTGGCAATGGCTTGTGCTAACAATCTCATTGGTGTCCGTTTTTAGTGCAACGGGCATCGCCTGGGGTTATTCCTCCGGCGTGCAGGAGCGCCAGCACAACCGCGCAATGGCGAGTGCTATCGATGTCGGCCTGCAATACGAAATGGCTCTGACGGATATGGAGGCTGGGCGCTATGATCTGGCCCGCCAACGCCTCGAATATGTCATCCGCCAAAATCCGGAATACCCGGGAGCGGTCGACCGCCTGGCAGAAGTGTTAATACAGATTGCCCAAGCCGTGACAGCCGAAACGATTGTTGAAACGCCAACACCGCAGCCAACGCCCACGCCAGATACGCGCACGATTGATGAATTATTTGCCAATGCACAGAATCAATTCCATACGCAGGATTGGAAAATTTTGCTGCAGACGATTCAACAAATCCGCGATATTGATCCCAATTATCAACCCACGGCGATCGACAGGATGCTGTTCGTGGCTTTGCGCATGAATGGGATCGATAAAATCCTCAATTGGGGCGATCTGGAGGGCGGCGTTTATGATCTCTCGTTGGCGGAGCGTTTCGTCATGTTGGATTCCGAAGCCAATATTTACCGCGAATGGGCAAATCTCTATCAGTTGGGCGCCAGTTTCTGGGGTATTTTTCCAGAAAAATCGGTTTATTTTTTTAGCCAACTAGCTACGGTTGCTCCTAATTTGCGGGACTTTTCGGGCATTTTTGCCAAAGATCGCTACCGATTGGCCCTGATCCAGTATGGTGACCATCTGGCAGCGCTGGGGGATTGGTGCCTGGCCAGAGAGCAGTACGCATTGGCGCAGGGTCTTGTGGCCGATGATGAGTTGCAGCCCACGGCCGTTTTTGCCGTTGATCAGTGTAATTTATTGAACGGCGTGGTCACTGCCGCACCCCCCGAAGTACAAATCACACCGACCCTGGAATTGACCCCCACACTGGAAGTGACCCCCACGTTGGGTGCAACAACGCCCACGGAGACGCCCACACCTCAACCGCCCGCAGCGACACCCACCGAAACTACGGCGCCCACACAAATACCCGAATCTCCGTAAGGTATCTGATTTTTCATGACTCCACTGAAAAAACTACCGTGCAGGGGTTCCCGCCGGAATATATGGGGGTG
>CALCSH010000547.1 GCA_937893815.1 uncultured Anaerolineae bacterium
GGATAATGAGAAACCATTTTGAGTGACTTTGATATTCTTTAATAGGGTGCTGTTTTCAGTAAAGGTTTTTTCAATGGACTGATTGAAGATCAACTGAGCCGTTGGAATGCCAGTTACCGGGACAATACGGTCCCATACAGATTGCAGGTACCCTTCGAAAACCTGGATCAAATCTTCACCCAGGATATTCTTGACCACAAGATCCACATTGAAGGGCTTATACAAAACCCCATCAATGCCCGCGTTGATGGCACCCGCCACCAGCCCCGTCACGGCGAACCCGGTCATCATCACTTTTCTGGCATTGGGGGCAAATTCGTTCAATGCCAAAAGAGTATCCAGCCCATTCATGCTTGGCATGATAACGTCGATCAGAATCAGATCAAAATCATTTTCCTTGCTGGCTGCGATGGCGCTCTGCCCATCATTGGCTGTGGTAACGGATAGTCCTTGTCGGTTCAGGATGATCGCCAGGGACATGCAGAGATCTTTGTCATCATCAACGATTAAAATACGAGACGTTTTTGTTTTCATGCCTACTCTCCAAATGCACCTTTACTCGATATTAGCCCTAAATTCATTCACCAGCGGTTCGAGTTTGCTGACTAGAATATTCCCGGTCAGGTCATGCAGCAAGCCCAAACAATTATCTAAGAAGGCCAATAAACCGGCGTTGAGTTGATTCCGTTCGATCTTTTCAAGAGGTTCGCCCGTCAGGTTTAGTTGTATTCCAGAATCGCTTATTCGTGTGTTTTCGAAATATAGAAATTCCTGGACGGTTTCGCGCAGGACGCTCTGGAAAACGAATATGGTTGTTGGGATGCCGATTACGCCAGACAACTGCGTCCAAAAATATCCCAGTACTTCTTCGATGGTTCGGACGATTTCTTCTTTCGATTGGATAGAGAAATCGGCCATCTTCATATTTCGCTCAGGCATAGGTCAATCTCTTCTGCAAGACAGTACGAAATAGCCGTACTTGGTATCTCATCTTAGTTCAATTCTAAATGACTGAGGGCTTCCGCTGCCTTCTGCCCTAGATCAAAAAGAAAGCCGACGTTTTGCAGGTCGAAGACTTCGGGAATGGTATTATACGCGCCTACAATGCCAATCACTTGTTGGTCTACAATCAATGGCGCGTTCATGAATGCACTCATCAGATTTCCATGAATGATCGAGGAAAAGCGTGTCTCTTTTACGACCACCGGTATGAAATGCGTTGGCGGTTCGGACTGATCTTCATTACGCACCCTGCTCAATACAGTCACCAGGTGTTCGCTGATCTGGTCGATTGATTCCTGTTGGAGAGGGGCGAAGGAGATTGTGAATAATAGTCGTTCTTTCTTCGGGGAAATGAGGAAGAGCGCCATCGCCTGACAGTTGATAATTTGTGCCGTAGCCTGTAATAACGCTTGCAGGATTTGTTCGCGCGTGGGGGTGAGGGTGATTTTCTGCGAGAATTCGTCTACTTGCATCTGTTGAGGGCGATGGCCATCCTGTGAATGTTCGATCATCGCGAAGAACTCTTTGACCCGGAGCACCAGGAAATCATCATGATAGGGTTTGGTGATAAAATGATCGGCGCCGACTTCCAAGCCGCGGATGACATCCAGGGGTTGGTCGTTGGCTGTGAGCATAAAAATGGGAGTATGAGCCGTTTTTGGATCGCAACGCAATTGGCGGGTCATTTCGTAGCCATCCATGACTGGCATGGTGATATCCGCAACGATTAGATCGGGTGGCGTTGCCAACGCCTCTTCTAGCCCGAGTTTCCCGTTTGGAGCAACTTTTACGCTGTACCCTGCATCTTGCAAGATTAATTTTGCGCGCATGGCTTGTGTTGCGCTATCCTCTACGATTAAAATGCGTTCATTCATGATGTTCTCCTTGGCGGAAATTTATCTCAATTGTTTTCGTGTTTTTACCAGCGATGCTAATCGAGGCGCAATCGCATCCAGAGCCAGAACTTCTTGAGCGGATCCCATGGCGATGGCTGCTTTGGGCATACCAAAGACTACACTACTTTCTTCATCCTGGGATATGGTGTACGCACCGACCTCTGACATGGAAAGCAGGCCGCGGGCGCCATCTTCACCCATACCGGTGAGCAGCACGCCAATGGCCCTCGATTTGAGAGTCTGTGCTACTGCTTTAAACATAGCATCCACCGAAGGGCGATGTCCACTTACCGGTTCAGATTTTTGTAGCCGCACCTGGTTGCCCAAAGCTACCTCCAGGTGGTGTTCGTCCGGTGCAAGGTAAACATGGCCAGGTTGCAATACTTCTCCATGTTCAGCAAGTTTGACGGTTGACGATGTCGTATCATCCAACCAATGCGCTAATCCTACGACAAAACCTGGGGTTATATGTTGAACGATGATAATCGGAATTGGCAATGGTTGTTCCAATCCAAGCAGAATCATCTGGATCGCCGGTGGCCCTCCAGTGGAAGCGCCAATCGCGATCAGGCTGACATCTTCCGAAATTCGAATTGGAGGCTGTATTGCCGGTGTTAGGCTGTTTTGTAGCAGCCAGGGGCGGCGGCGCACCACTTTGACATCAGCCATGGCTTTGACGGTATCGATGAGTTTATCGGCGTTCGAATCGAGATGCGGTAAACCGCCTGGTTTCCAGGTGACCGCCAGGGCACCAGCTTCAATGGCTTTGAAGGCAATATTCAGTTCTTTTGCAGAGATGGTTGTTGTGCAAACGACAATCGGCCGAGGTGAATTGGCCATAATATGCTCGATGGCATCGAAGCCGGACATCTTTGGCATATGAATATCCATCGTGATGATATCCGGCTGCAAACGTTCGCAGAGCACAATCGCCTCATCACCATTTCCCGCTTCCCCCCCCACCTGTAATGCCGGGTCACTCTCCAGTACAACCCGGATAAGATGGCGAAGAGTGGGCGAATCGTCAACAATTAACACTCGTATCATGCGTTTATCCAATGAGCCTTTCGATGGTCTCCAATAGGTTTTGCTGGTCGAAACCGCTTTTGAAAACATAGGCATCCGCACCGGCTTCCATACCGCGTATTTTATCCGAGGATGATTCGAGCGAGGTGACCAGAACTACCGGTATATCTTCATAGCGTGGGTCCGATTTGATACGTTGGGTCAGTTCGAAACCATTCATGCGCGGCATGGCGATATCCGAGATAACGATATCCAGCATTTCGTGTTGCACCAAACCCCAGGCTTCCTGCCCGTTGGCGGCGACGACAACCTGGTAGCCAGCGTTTTCGAGAATATTTTTCTCCAATGTGCGAGTGGTGATGGAATCGTCCACAACCAATACCCGGTTGTGATGCAGCGTGGCCAGATCAACAGGTGCAAGTGTATTAATCTCTACACTTGCGTGGGTAGATTTCATCAGGTCGGCAATATTGAGGATTATCACCACTTCGCTGCTGCCCAGAATGGTTGCCCCAGCCACATTGGGCACCCGGCGCAGTTGCGCCCATAAATTCTTGACCACCACTTCCTGTG
>CALCSH010000548.1 GCA_937893815.1 uncultured Anaerolineae bacterium
GATTACAGCGCCTACACCACACCAGTCTATGCATCCCTGACCGGCGGCATTGCCACCGGTGTTACTGGCGGTGTGAGCAGCTTCGAGAATGTCATCGGCAGTCTGACGGGTGGGAACATCTTCTATGGCGACGATAGCGATAATAATTTCTCCGGTGGTTCTGGGGATGATACCTTCATCGGCTACGGCGGCAATGACACCTACATCTTCGATGCGGATAGCCCCTTAGGCAGCGACACGATTGATGAACAAACGGGCGGCAACGGCATTGATACCATCATCTTCTCGGATACCACCGCGCTGGGTATCACGATTAACCTGTCTACCCTCGGTTCGGCCCAGGTCGTCAATAGCAACCTGACCCTGACCTTGCTCGGCACGCTGGAGAATGTGGTGGGTACACCGCTTGGCGATAACATCACCGGCAACGCTTCGGCGAACCTCATCATCGGCGGTGCAGGTGACGATAGCCTCAACGGACAGGGCGGTAACGATACCTATATCTTTGATGATGGTTGGGGCGCGGACACCCTCAACGATACCGGCGGTTTGGATGTACTCGACTTCCGCACGGTAACTACGGATATCACTTTCAATATCAACAGCGCCAGCCTGAGTATTACGGATGGCAGTAATTCGGTCGCGCAGTCTGGCGGCAACTCCTTCGACAGTTTCCTCGGCGGCAGTGGTAATGACACCTTCATCTTTGGGGATGGCCTCAGCCTTATCGGGGTTGTGGATGGCAACCAGGGTGTCAATACCCTCTCACTGGCCGCGTTCACGACACGCCGCTCCGTCATGCTGACCGGCTATGGTGTTGACGCTGGCTTCAGTGGCACCGACCTTTCCATCCCGAACGGGTTCTTCAATATCACCAATTTGACCGGCGGCAGTGCAACGAACGATGCTCTCTTCGGGCTGAACACCGCCAGCACCTGGAATTTGGATGGCAGCAACACCTACACGGCTGGCAACCACACCCTGAACTTTGCCAGCTTCGAAAATCTTACCGGCGGCAGCGACACAGATGTCTTCACCATTACGGACGCGCAGCCTCACATCCTGGTTGGCAATGCGGGCGATGACAGCCTGATCTTCAACGACGACGCAGTGTTGATCGGCTCCTTCGATGGCAGTTCTGACGATGACACCATTGACTTCTCCCGCTATACCACGAGCCGTGATGTTGTCCTCACCAGCCTTGGCTTGACCGATGGCTTCAGCGGTACGGCTACCGGAATCAGCAACGGCTTCTTTAACACCGAGACGATTTTGGGCAGCAGTGTGGGGAACGACCGGCTGATCGGCCTGAACGCCGATGCTCGCTGGGATGTGAACGGCTCGAATATCTACACAGCCATCCAGCCGATTGATTTCACCGGCACTGAGAACGATCACACCGCCCGGCGGTTGGTGGCTACCACGACCGTCGCCTTGGTGACCGTGGACACCTCTGGCCTTGAAACGCTCAACTTCGCAGGCTTCGAAATCCTGCAAGGCGGCAGTGCCAATGATGTCTTCATCTTCACCGACACGCAGGCCAACAGCATCTTTGGCGGCGGCGATGTGGATTACTTCCTGTTCAATGATGCCGCCACGCTGATCGCTGGTTTGTCTGGTGCCAATGGTGATATTGACGGACAGGGCGGGCATAATACCCTCGACTTTGTGAATTACACCAGCGCACGCGCTATTGTTCTGACTGCATTAGGTGGCACAGACGGCTTTGACGGCACCGAAGCGGCTATCGCTGGCGGCTTCAGGAATATTGATGAAATTGCTGGCGGCTCAGCCATTGACTCCCTGACCGGCCTGAGCACCGACAGCACCTGGAACCTGAACGTCTTCCCGGCCTTCAGCCAGTATATCAGCGGCAACATGCTCACCTTCGTTCAGATGGACACGCTGATTGGCCTGGGCGGCGCGGATACCTTCAACTTTGCCGACACCTTCGCCCTGACCGGCTATGTCAACGGCAATGGCGGCGACGATACGCTCAACTTCACCGCTTACAAAACCGCGCGCGACTTTACGCTCACGAACCTCGGCGATGTGGATGGCTTTAACGGCACGGTTAATGGCATCGCGGGGGGCTTTAGCAATATCAATGTCGTTGTAGGCGGCTCCGCTCTCGATAGCCTCACCGGCCTGGATGCGGATAGCGACTGGAATATCACCGCATCCAAGACCGGCGACTATGTCAGCACCAATCCGCTGGCCTTTAGCGATGTGGATTATCTCTACGCGGGCAGCGCCACCGACCTCATCAACTACAGTGCCTACACCACACCGGTTACGGTGGACTTGAGCACCAACACCGCCACCGGTTTCACCAATATCTACGGCATGAACAATATTACCGGCGGCAGTGTGGATGATACCCTGATCGGCGACAACTCGGCGAACGTCATCACCGGCCTGGGCGGGAACGACACCATGACCGGCCTGAAGGGGGATGATGCCTATGTCTTTGGCGATGATTGGGGTACTAACGATATTGTCGTCGAAGTGGCAGGCGGCGGCACGGATACCTTCGATTTCTCGACGGCCACGGCCAACCTGACCGCATCCATTGCCACGACCGGTATCACGGTTAGCGATGGCACCAATCAGATGAGCTACGCAGGCGGACTGGTGGAGAAACTGACCGGTGGTGCGGGTGACGATACCTTCCATGTGGATGACGGCGCGACATTGATTGGCCTGTTGGATGGCAGCAGTGGCGATGATGCCATCTCCTATGCTGGCAACGCTTTGGCTCGCACGGTTACGTTGGATGATCTTGGCACGATGGACGGTTTCAAGGGTTCTGCTTCAGGATTGGGCGGATTCACGAATATCAACGCTGTTATTGGCGGAACGAATACCGATACCTTCAACGGGCTGGCTGCGGACTCCTCCTGGGCGGTTACTGGTCCCGAAGCTGTGACCTACACCCGCGGCAACGCTCTCGACATCACGGGCTTTGAAATCCTGGCGGGTGGCAATGCCAACGACACATTGACCTTCGCCGCCTTCAACACGGCACGCGGCATCAACGTTGTCGCTGTTGGCAGCGTGGATGGCTTCGACTTCACCGAAGCGACTTTCAGCGGGCGCTTCTACAATATCAATACGCTGGTCGGCGGTGCGGGTGATGATGCGCTCAATGGCCTGGATGCCGTCAATACCTGGCACATGACTGGCCTGAACAGCGGTACCTATAACACCGATCTGCTCTTCTCGGAGACCGAAATCCTGAACGGCGGCTCTGCTGTGGATACGCTGGATTACAGCGCCTACACCGCCCCGGTGGATATTACACTGACCGCGGTCGCAGCCAATGGCTTCGCTGGCACTGGCACCGACCTGACAGGCTTCAGCGGCATGGATGTTCTCACTGGCGGTAGCGGTGTGGATAACCTCACCGGTCAGAATGCCCCGGCTGTCTGGAACGTGTTGGATGTGGATAGCACCTATGTCAGCGGCGGCACGCTGACCTTCAACGCTTTCGAAACGCTGGTAGGCGGCACTGACGCCGATACCTTTACTCTGAACGGCGCACGCAGTGAAACCCTGAACGGTGGCGCAGGTGATGATACTTTTGTCCTGGCGATTGATACGACCTTCGATGGCGCCTTGGATGGCGGCCTGGGCAGCGATACTCTCAGTTACGCCCCGTGGATACTTCCTGTTGAGGTTGATCTTTCGGTCTCTACGGCGACCAATATTACAGGCACCTTCCTGGTTGAGAATATCACTGGCGGTTCAGGCGACGATCTGTTGACCGGCGACACAGGCAACAACATCCTCACCGGCGGCCCGGGTGCCGATACCCTCACCGGTGATCTCGGCGACGACACCTATCGCTTCGAACCCGGCTGGGGCGTAGATGATCTTGTTGTCGAAAAACCAGCACAGGGGTTGTCCGATACGTTTGATTTCTCGGCAGTCAACTCGCCGCTTACAGCTATCATTTCGACCAGTAAGCTCACGATCAGCGATGGTTTGAGCCAGGTTGTTTACGATGGTACACAGATCGAAAACCTAATCGGCGGCACCGCGGCGGACACCTTCACCTTCAACGCAGGTGCAAATCTGACCGGCATGCTGGATGGCCGTGCAGGCGATGATATATTGAACTTCGCTGCCTACGGTGCGGCGGTCAACTTTACCCTGACTGGTCTCGGCCTGGTGGATGGTTTCAACGGCACTGCCGGTACTGCTCTGGCTAACTTCGCTAATATCAACACCCTCAGGGGCAGTGGTAGCAGTGACACCCTGACCGGTCTGAACACGGCCAGCGTCTTTACGATCAGTGGCACGCCCAATACCTACAGCGAAGTCGCCAGTGGGCGCACCTTGAGCCTAGTTTCCATCGAAAATCTCACCGGCGGCACGGCGGATGATACCTTCCGCATGGTCGGTACGGCTACGTTGGCTGGTCGCATAGATGGTGGCGCTGGAACAGATACGATAGACTACTCAGCCTACGATACCGCCATTACGGTGAACCTGGGTAGCGGTTCGGCGACAGGCGTTACGGGCGGCATTGCTGGCATCGAAACACTGGTAGGCAGCCCGCATGGTAATAACCTGTACGGTGATGAGCAGGATAATACCTTCATCCTTGACAGTGACAGCAATACCAGTATCTACGGGCGCGCCGGGAACGATACCTACCTGTTCTATGCGGATACTCCATTAGGCACGGTCAATATCTATGAGGACACAGACAACGACGGTGCAGGCGTGGATACGATTTCCTTTGCCAATACGCTCAACCCGCTGAACGCGTTCACTCTGAGCCTTGCCCTAGATGCCGGGCAGATGCAGGCCGTCAATAGCAATCTGCAACTGGCGCTCTACGGCCAGATCGAAAACTTGATCGGCAGCAACGGGAATGACGATCTGACCGGCAGCGATGTGGACAATATCATCACCGGCGGGCCGGGCAGCGATACGCTCACCGGCGGCCTTGGTGATGATACTTACCGCTTCGCCGATGACGCTGGCACGGACACGGTTGTCGAAGCTGCGGACGGCGGAACCGATCTGTTTGACTTCTCACCGAGTAATATCGACATAACCCTGACCATTGATGCCGCACTGGCGGCAATGATCGAAAATATCCTCGGCGGCGCGGGCGACGATACCTTTATCTTCACCGATGGTACAACCCTGGCAGGCTACATTGACGGGAATGGTGGCCTTAACGCGCTCAATTTCTCGACCTACACCAATGGTCAATCGGTCACCTTGAGCGGCTTAGCTTCGCAGGTGGGCTTCACCGGCACAATATCCTTGCTGGGTGACGAATTTACAAATATCTCTACGCTGGTAGCCAGCGGAGCGCTAGGCGATAGCCTCACTGGGCTGAACGCAGCCAGCACCTGGCAGTTGCCCGGCGGCACAAATGGCACCTACAGCAATTCGCGTGATCTGAGCTTTACCGGCTTCGAGACCCTCAACGGCGGCAGCGCAGCCGACACCTTCAACGTCACCGGCGCGGCAACCTTTGATGTGAACGGTAACGCTGGTGATGATACTTTGGCCTTCGCAGACGGTGCCAGCCTCACCGGAACCTTAGCGGGCGGTGCGGGCACAGATACGTTGTCCTTAGCGGTAGATACCGCAAGGCATACCATTACCCTGACTGGCATCACCGGAAGCGACTTTGATGGCAACGTAAGTGGCACAACTTTCACGGGCGTCAATACGCTTGTGGGCGGCAGCGGCAACGATACCCTGGTTGGTATGGATGCTCCGGCTCGCTGGCAAATCACGGGCGCGGCGGCGGGCAACTACATCGGCACGGCTACGTTGGCCTTCTCGGCGATGGATACGCTCGTTGGCGGTAGTGGCACCGATTTGCTGGATTACAGCTCGTTAAGTACGCCGGTCACGGCTGATCTCAGCACCAATAGTGCCACGGGCTTCAATGCCGTCTCCGGCTTTGAAAATCTGACCGGCGGCAGTGGCGACGATACCCTGAGCGGCGACGGCGGTGCCAATATCATCATTGGCGGCGCGGGGAATGATACCATCAATGGCGGCGATGGGGATGATACCTATATCTTTGCGGCTGGATGGGGTGTGGATACGATTGGCGATACGGCTGGCAGCGACACGCTGGACTTCACGGACCTGACGAGTGGGTTGGTTGCCAACCTCGGGGCTGGGATCAGCCTCATTGATGGTTTGGGTAACAGCCTCAATGTTGCGGACAACGATATCGAATTCCTGCTCACCGGCAGTGGCAACGATACCTTCTCTGTGGCGGATGGTGCCGCGTTATCTGTGATGGTGGATGGTGGCACCGGCAGCGATACACTAAGCTACGCAGGCAATGCCGCTGATCGTTCAGTGCAGTTGAGCGGCACGGGTTCGAACGGCTTCGACGGTGCAGTCTCCGGCATTGGCGGCTTCTCCAATATTAATTCCTTCGTCGGTGGCAATGGCACAGACACGCTGACAGGTCTTTCCAGTGGCGAATGGCATGTGACCAGCGCAACCGGCGGGCAATATATCAGTGGCAACTCGTTGACCTTCGACGGTTTCGATAATTTCGTCGGCGGCAGTGGCGACGATACGTTGACCTTCGCGGCCTTCAGCACAGCGCGCAACATCAATCTGGTTGGCCTCGGTGCGGTGGATGGCTTCGACGTTGACGAAGCGAACTTCATCGGCACGTTCCACAATATCAATAGCGTCATTGGTAGCAGCGCCATAACGGATACCCTCACCGGTCTGGCTGCGCTCAGCACATGGCGTATTACCGGCGCTGCCAGCGGCTCGTACACAAACACGAATACCTTGCTCTTCTCCGATGTTGAAACCCTGATCGGTAACAGCCCAAGTGACACGCTTACCTTCGATAACTTTGCTACGGAACGGGATGTTACCCTGACGGATAAGGGTGCCGATGGCTTCAACCTGACCGTTGTGGGCTTCAATGGTGCCTTCAACAATATCAACATCCTGGAAGGCTCCAGCGCTGTAACAGATCACTTGACAGGCCTGAACGCGGCTGGTGCCTGGACACTGACGGGCGGCACAAACGGCGTCTACACCAGTGGTGGGCAGGCGCTTGCCTTCTCCACGTTTGAAATTCTGTCGGGTGGCAGTGCGATGGATACCTTCGATCTGTCGAATACTCCGACCTTTGACTTGCTGGGTGGCTCAGGAAATGATACCTT
>CALCSH010000549.1 GCA_937893815.1 uncultured Anaerolineae bacterium
CCCGCCACACCCCCAAATCTGGGCTTTACCTTGCGAAATCTCAGAGACCCAAATAACACAAAGTTGCAAAGGGATAAAGGCGCGAAGAAAAACGAAAGAACCTTTGCGGCTTTGTCTCCTTGCGCCCTTGCGTTGGTATAATTTACCCATGGCAGAATACCGATATTATCAACCGATCACGGTGCGCTATGGCGATCTCGACCCGCAGGGACATGTCAATAACGCTCGTTATCTCACCTATCTGGAGCAAGCCCGCGTGGGCTATGCCCGTCAACTCGGTCTTTGGGACGGTGGCTCATTTTTCGATTTTGGCATGATAATGGCCGATGTGCATATTACATTTCGAGCGCCGATTTTGTGGGGCCAGCCGGTACGCGTGGGCATGCGAATAGCCCGTCTGGGTAATAAAAGCATGCATAGTATGTATAGCATCGAAGATGCTCAAAGCGGCCAACTCATGGCCGAAGGCGCATCGGTGCTGGTGGCATACGACTATCATGCGGCTCAGACGATCCCTGTGCCAGATGCCTGGCGCAAAATTATTCAGGAATTTGAGCAGATTTAACGGAAGACTGAGGACAGAAAACCAATGAAACCACTTCCCCCAATTGACCAAACTCAGATGCTGGATTTTCTGAGTGGATTGTTGAATATCCCCAGCCCGACAGGATTCACCGAAAAAGCGATTGCCTATACGGAGCAAGCTCTGAGTGGGTTCCCGTTTTTGAGTTTATCCCGCACCCGCAAGGGAGCGCTAATCGCCATCTGGCCCGGAGAGCACACCGATGCCCCGCGCGGTATCACCGCCCATGTGGATACCCTCGGCGCGATGGTTAAAGAGATCAAAGACACTGGCCGCCTCAAATTGACGCGCATCGGCGGTTTTCCCTGGAATACAGTTGAGGGCGAAGGCTGTAAGGTCTTCACCCGCGCCGGAGATGAAATCCGCGGCGCGCTGCTGCTGACCAAAGCTAGCGTGCATGTGTATGGCAGTGATGTTGGCGACACCAAACGCGATGACGAGAGCGTAGAAGTGCGCCTGGATGCTCGCACGAATTCCGATGAAGAGACGCGTGCGCTGGGAATAGATGTCGGTGATTTCGTGGCCTTTGACCCGCGCGTAGAGATTACCAATGGTTTTGTGCGCTCACGCCATCTAGATGATAAAGCTTGTGTCGCCAATATTCTGGCGGCGGTCAAAGCAATGTCCGATGCCCGATTGAAACCCGCCCAAACCACAATTTTTCTCATCAGCAATTATGAAGAAGTCGGGCACGGTGCGGCGGCGGGGTTCCCTGAAGATATGGCCGAACTGCTCGCTGTGGATATGGCTGCCGTGGGCGAAGGCCAAACCTCGGATGAATTCCACACAACCATTTGTGTCAAAGATTCGGGTGGGCCATATCATCACGGTATGAATGAAAAATTGCGCGCCCTGGCGGATGCGAACGAAATCCCTTATAAAGTGGATATTTACCCCCACTATGGTTCTGATGGTGAAGCCTTCTGGAGCGCGGGTGGCGATGTCGCCGTCTCGCTGATTGGCCCTGGTGTCGATGCATCTCATAACTACGAGCGCACCCACACCGAAGCCTTGGTCGCCACCACGCAATGGATTATGGCTTATTTATTGGCTGAATAGATTAGGATTTGCGCACTTGTACAAGAGAATGCCCAAAAAAGGTGAGCAGTTACAAATAGATCAGCGTTCATCCATGTGGAACAATATGCTCACGACAAAGCGAGCCGCAGCAAATCCTGCGGCTCGCTTTGTATCAATTTTGGGGGGTAAAAAAACGTACTAGCGGTTCTGCCCCCCCCGGCGCTGACCCTGTTGCAGCATGTCGAAGCTGCCATCGAAGGTGCAATCGCCGTCGCAGGTGGCATCGCCATAGCCAGCAGCGGGCATAGTATTGCCGGTGGAGGCCAGCCAGTCGGCCTGTGCTTGGGTAATCAAGCCATCGGCCACAGCTTGCGCCAGTGCATCGGCGCGTGCCAGTGAGAGCATTTCCGAGATGGTGGTGTAGTCGAGGCCTAGGCTCAGGGCGATATCTGAGAAGGTTTCACCAGCATCCATGCGGGCGATCAGTTCTTCGGGAGTGATGCCCAGTGCCGTCGCCAGACTGGTGTGAAGTTGCTCATCCAGGATGCCGCTGAGGTTGATATTTTGCTCCAAAGGAATTCCTGTGCCGGTTCCTGTGGTGCCTTGCTGTCCGTTGCCACCGCTTCCATTACCGCCAGCGCCACCACCGCCGTTTCCGCCGGGGCCGCCGCGATCAAGGTCGGCTGCGAATACTGGGGCTGCACTGATAAAAAATGCGGCCGCCAAAGCTAAAACTGTAACGAAAACCAATGTCTTTTTCATGTCTACCTCCAGGTAGTCTTGTTTTGTAATTTAGATGTTCAGGTGGTCTAGCTTGTGTTTACCTGAATTTTCGAACTTGGCTATAGTGTATAACCAACTTATGATGAACTAATGAATAAGATGTGAAGAATTTGTGAAATCAGGGCATTTTCCAACGAAATATAGCGGAACGAGAATTATTGATAGATTTCACCGTAAAGGAGCGAAGGCCACAACGCGCAAAATTCAAGCCTTTTTCTTGGGGTACTTGGCGGCTTGGCGAGTCTTTAGGAACTGCCGTGAGAAACCCCAGATTTAGGGGTATAGGGCGTGCGGAGCACGCCCTATACCCCTAAATCTGGGCAAATACCACGGGGATTCCCAGAGATTCAGCTTGGCGGTTCAAATTAGTACTCAACCCTGTGGTAACACACAAGCAGGAAACGATCGAATAATTAGCGTTTATAATCGTAGTATGAAAATCGATACCGTACTCCCCCCGCTTTTCCTTACATCTGTGCCGAAACTGGCCGCGGCGGTCGAGGCGATGGGCTTCGATGGCTTGTGGACAACGGAAACCCAGCATGACCCCTTTCTCCCCTGTCCGCTGATTGCTGAACATACCCAAAATTTGCAATTTGGTACCGCCGTGGCAATTGGCTTCGCCCGCAACCCGGCCACGCTGGCCTACACAGCCTGGGATCTGGCGCAGGCCTCCAATGGTCGTTTCATCCTGGGATTAGGGACTCAGGTCAAGGCGCATGTCGAGCGACGTTTCGGCATGCCCTGGCCCAATTCGGTGGTTGGTAAGTTGCGCGAGCAAATTCTGGCGATCCGCGCTTTTTGGAATTCCTGGCAAAGCGGCGAGCGGCTTAATTTTCGCGGCGAGTATTATAAACTAACCCTGATGTCGCCTTTTTTCAACCCTGGCCCCAATTCGCACCCTGAGATTCCCATCTATATTGCCGGAGTCAATACGGGGCTGGCACAGCTTGCCGGGGAGGTCGCCGATGGTTTCCATGTTCACCCGCTGCATTCACCGCGCTATCTGCGTGAAGTCGTGATCCCGGCCATTGAAACAGGAGCCTCCTCGAGTGGGCGCGCCCGCAGTAATGTTTCGGTAGCCGTATCCGCCTTCGTGGTCACCAATCCTCATGAGCAAGCATTTGTCCGCCAGCAAATTTCCTTCTATGCTTCGACGCCGTCGTACCGCCGTGTGTTTGCCCTGCATGGATGGGAGGATGTGGCCGAGCAACTTTCTGGTTTGGTGGTGCGCGGTCAGTGGGGTGAGATGCCCGATCTGGTGAGCGATGAGATGCTGACTACTTTTGCGGTGGTTGCCAAACCCGAAGATGTACCTTACGCCCTCAAGCAACGCTACACTGGTCTGGCAGATCGACTATCGTTGTACAGCCCCTATGCCCCCGGCGAACGCGATGATTTTTGGCGAAATCTGATTACAGAAATGCGCAGGTAAAATTACCACAGAGACACGGAGGCCACGGAGAAAACCAAGAATCACTCTGCGTTCTCCGTGTCTCTTAGGTGCATAACAATGTTGCCAGACACCTATACCCAGGAGCGCGCCGCGATGGTGCGTGATCAGATTGAACGGCGGGGGATTACAGACACGCGCCTGCTGGAAGTGCTGCGCTCCGTGCCGCGGCATGCTTTCGTATCCGCGGCACAAAAACATTGGGCGTATTCGGATGGTGCGCTGCGCATAGCTCAGGGCCAGACAATTTCCCAGCCATTTATTGTAGCGCTGATGACGGAATCGCTCGAATTACAGGGTGATGAAACTGTGCTCGAAGTAGGTACTGGCTCCGGGTATCAGGCGGCGATAGTAGCGCAATTATGTGCGCAGGTGCATAGCATCGAACGGCACGCAGCGTTATCGGTGTCGGCGGGGGCGGTTTTTGAATCGTTGGGAATTGAGAATATTCAATTGCATATTGGCGATGGTTCGCTGGGGCTGCCGGAATTGGCTCCCTTTGACGCGATCATCGTTACAGCCGCCGCGCCTCAGGCACCACGAGCGCTGCTGGATCAATTGGCCGATGGGGGTAGGCTGGTCACCCCCGTGGGATCGCGTTACCGGCAAGTATTGGAAATATGGCGGCGTAATGGCGATGAGTTGCAACGCAGGCAGATCGCAGCCGTGGCGTTTGTGCCCCTGATTGGCATTGAGGGTTGGAATGAAGCTGATTGGCGAGAATAAAAAAAGGGCTGCAAGTTTTGCTTGCAGCCCTTTTTGGTTTTAGACCCAACTGAGTGTGACCAGAACCATCGGTCGACTCTTGGTTTCGTTGTAGAGGAATGAGCGCACCGTTTGCACCACCTGATCGTGGATATTGCCGGGGCTGCTTTTTACGGTTTCGACAATCCGTTCGCTGACGGCATCCATCAATTCATCAGCTTCGTGTTTGTAAATAAAACCGCGGGTGATAATTTCGGGGAGTTCAATCAATCGACCGCCGTGATCGAGTACCAGGCTAACCAGCACCACACCATCGCGCGCCAGAGCTTCGCGCTCGCGCACCACACTGGGGCCAATCTCACCCACGCGTGAGCCATCCACAAAAATGTAGCCGCCAGGGATGCGGTCGCCGAGTTTCAGTTCGCCATCTGTAAATTCGATGATTTGCCCGTTTTCGACAACTTCGATATTCTCCGGTGACATACCGGCATTCTGAGCGATGACCGCGTGTTGGCGCAGGTGCCGCAATTCGCCGTGCATAGGAATGAGATATTTGGGCTTGACCAGGTGCAGCATGAGGGTCATTTCGTCTTGTTTGGCGTGACCAGAGACATGCACCGCGGTCAACGGATCGTAGAGCACATTGGCCCCGCGCCGGAACAGGCGGTTGATGGTTTTGTAAATAACTTCTTCGTTGCCGGGAATAGGATGCGAAGAGAGGATAATGGTATCGCCTTCATTGATGCTGAAACGGCGATTAGTACCCATCGAGAGTCGCCCCATCATCGAGGAGGGTTCGCCTTGTGAGCCAGTTGCCATCAGTACAATTTCTTCAGGGGGGAGTTGTAGAGCCTGATCGAGCGAGATTACCGTTTCGGTGGGTGTATTGAGATAGCCCAATTTGCTCGCCATTTTGGAGTTATTCTCCATGCTGTAACCCACAAAGGCAACTTTGCGTCCGTGGCGCTCGGCGGCATCAATCACTTGCTGCATACGCGAGATCAGCGATGCAAAGGAAGCCACAATAATGCGTCCTTTAGCTTCGGAGAATACTTTATCGAATGCTGGGGCAATCACACGTTCGGAGGGTGTCCAGCCGGGTTTGTCGGCGTTGGTCGAATCCGCCAGGAGAGCCATGACACCGCGGCTGGAGAACTCGGCCAGTTTGGCAAAATCGGTTGCCCAACCATCCACCGGAGTGGGGTCAAATTTATAGTCGCCGGTGTGGACGATTAAACCCGCCGGTGTGGTAATGCCCAGGCCTACTGCATCGGGAATGGAGTGGCTAACATGGAAAAATTCAACCGTGAAGGGGCCAAGCTGGAGGGTGTCACCTGCATTGATGGCATGTAAATCTGCCTTTTGCAGCAACCCACTACGAGCCAGTTTGACTTCCACCAATCCCAGGGTCAGACGGGTGGCGTAAATTGGGGCGTCAATTTCTTCCAATACATGAGTGATGGCACCGGTATGGTCTTCATGTCCATGGGTGATAACAATCCCGCAGATTTTATCGCGGTGCTCAACCAGGTACTCAAAATCAGGAATGATGTAATCGATCCCCAACATATCGTTGCTGGGGAACATGATTCCCGTATCGACCACCAAAATCTGGTCGTCATATTCGTAGGCCATCATATTCTTGCCTACTTCCCCCAGGCCACCCAGGGGGATAATTCTAAACGTGTTATTCATTTCTTTTATCCTTTCGTTTTCACCCCTCGGCCCCGCGTTACTTTTTTAGCAAATTTTTGCTTAAAAGGGAACATTTATCTCAAATCGAGATTGGTTGATCGGTTGTAATCCAAGCAAAGCTATCATCCTGTTGAATGTCGGATGATGGCTTCCCGTGAGACCAAGAGAAGTTATTCGGTTTTCTTTCTTTAAACCCTCACCAATTGAGGGAAAGTTTCAATTCAGTTGCAGTAGATGCCATTTACAAAAACGCCCGGTCGGGATGTTCCGGCCGGGGCGAGCACTTACATCACAAAGGTTTACCGCAAAATCATCAAGCGCCTGGATTGTAGCACGCGGACATGAATTTGTCAAAGATGCAGATTCTGGAATTCTGGGTCTTTAGGAACTGCCGAGAGAAATCCCAGAGACCCCAGATTCTATCCAGAATGGGCTATAATACGGGTTGTGGTTTTCGGGATGGTAATGCCATCTCCTATGGCTCCCCTAAAAAGGATTTATTCCTAGCATCAGGTGATAGATATGACAGAACAATATTTTTACCCAAATATTTGGGGACGCGGCATTCTGACCTCTGCTGAAGAGATATTGGGCGAAAAAGGCCTTAATGCCTTGCTAAACCTGGTTGGATTATCAGAATATATTGGCAATTATCCACCTGATAATATTCAAAAGGTATTCCCATTCGAACATGTGGCAAAACTTCAGCAAGGCCTTTACGATATGTACGGAGCTAAAGGAGCGCGAGTATTTGCAATGCGCGGCGGCGAGCAGACATTTACACACAGTCTGGACAAATATAACAAGGTGCAAAAAGCGGGACGCGCGGCGATGGCGTTGGGATCTTCAGAATTGCGCGCAAAATTGGGATTGCAGTTCTTCTCGAAATTTTTTAACGCCGTCAGCGATCAGATTGTGCGCATCGCAGAAGATGACAACTACTATTACTGGATTATCGAACGCTGCCCCATGTGCTGGGAACGTCACAGTGAGGAGCCAGTTTGCCATCTGGGGATAGGTGTGCTAAGAGCGGCGGCCAAATGGGCTACCGACAAAAATTTTCGCATTCAGGAAATCAATTGCACGGCGATGGGCGATAAAGCCTGTGTGTATGCGATGGACAAACAACCGCTGGATTAACACCAAACAAAAAAACGATAGTCAACGCCGGGAGCCAATTGCTCCCGGTTTTGTTTAAGCCATTTTTGCGATGTGACTTGCTGCATGACCTCTGGCACTGTGAAATATGACCTGCAGGGCGATACAGTATCGGCAGATCAGACAAAGGAGCGAAACATGACGAATACGATTTTATTTGCACAAGACCTACATAAATCCTACGGCGATAACCAGGCCGTGCGGGGTATTTCTTTCGAAATCGCCCGCGGCGAGATTTTTGGCTTGTTAGGGCCGAATGGCGCCGGAAAGACCACCACCATTTCGATGCTGACGGGTTTGCTGGAAGCCACTTCTGGCAGCATAACGGTCGATAATCTCTCGTTTGGGAAGAACGGCAATGCCATCAAATCCAAATTGGGGCTGGTTCCGCAGGAGTTGGCTTTATACCCTACCCTTTCGGCGCGCGATAACCTGCTCTTTTTTGGGCGCATCTATGGCCTACGAGGCAAGCAACTCAAAAAACGAATAGACGCCGTTTTGGAGATGGTTGGACTCAGCGATCGGACCAACGACATTATTGATACTTACTCGGGCGGGATGAAGCGACGAATCAATATTGCGGCAGGGTTGCTCCATGAGCCGGAAATTCTCTTTCTCGATGAACCCACCGTCGGCGTAGATCCACAGAGCCGCAACGCCATTTTCGAGAGCGTCGAGGCGCTCAATCAGGTCGGGCTGACCATTCTGTATACCACTCACTACATGGAAGAAGCCCAACGTTTGTGCGACCGGGTCGCCATCATCGATCGCGGCCAGATTATTGCTCTCGACACGCCTAAAACCTTAATCGGCGGGCTAG
>CALCSH010000550.1 GCA_937893815.1 uncultured Anaerolineae bacterium
TAGGGGTATAGGGCGTGCGGAGCACGCCCTATACCCCTAAATCTGGACAACTACCGGGGATTCCCAGAGACCCCCTTCGTCCATTATCCATTTTCCTTGTGCGTCGTGTATTAATGAGATCATAACCATCCAATAGTCGTCAGCGTGTAGAGAATTTGATCCATGAATAATACTGAGATATTAGAGCATACCCAACAATTATTAGCAGACTCACTGCTTAACGGGGAAAGCGTAGATGAGAAAATCCGTTACTTACTCAAGGAAGAATATTTGCGTCGGTTGGCGCAATACCGGCGTGTCGTTTTTTTGTTAGGTCAAAAATATGGCGTGAGTTTCGACGAGTTTGTTTCTCAACGGGTAGTTCAGCAAGAAAATTTTAGTTGGCACGTTGAGACGGATGCGATGGATTGGGAAACAGCCGTCAGTGGCATAAAAACGATGGAACGGAAATTGATGGCTTTGGGGAATGTAAATCATGCACAAGACAAGTGACCTGCTTGTTGTGGCACAGGAAGCTTTTCAAAAGGTCTGGTTTGTGCAAGCACTCGATGTTTTTGAACGAACAGACCAGACACTATCTATTCGGTTGACGATCAAAACAGGGCTTTTTGTTCAAGCTTTTATGGGTGAAATCACCGGGTCATTATATTTTGCTTTGATCGAAGGGCGGCAGCGCATTTTTGGAGTGGATCGAGAATCGGGGGAATGGCATGAGCATCCATTCGGTACCCCTGAGAAACATAGACCTCTGGAAGAAGGGCTGGAACCCAAGCCCCTGTTGAAGTTTCTTGCAAAAGTCGAAGAGATAGTGTTGGAAGACAACCTGATCTAGCAGTTTGTCGGAGAAAGGATCAGGGGACACAGATTTACAGGATTTACACAGATTCTTGGGTGCTTCAAGTTGAAAAATCCGTAGCGGCAAGTCTCGGGGCGCAATGATACGACGCATACAGAACGGTGGCAGCTTTGCTTGTGTTGGTCAGCCATTATTTGGCAGTGTAATGTTGTTCGATAGAAATCAAAAAGTCACCGAATGCAACCTGTGTTGTTTTTTTGTGGTGAGCCGGGTTTCCAAACGGGTGAATATGCCAACCGATAAAGGCATTGTCTGCCCCAAATATTCGGGCACTATTTTCGATGAGTGCATAAGAACATTTTCCCGTATCGGAGTTATAGAAAACATCTACAAAAGTGCCATAAGATAGCGCAACTCGAACTTTTACGACTGTGTTATCCAGTATTTGGGTTATGGTATGAAAGCACAATGGGCGATTGATTGCAATCATGCTGAACGTTGTGTGCGAATTCGAATGCGTTTAGATGAGCCATTGCCCAATTGCCTCAAGATTTTTTTTGCGACTTACTAATCCATCCCACTCTAAGAAATCGCTTTCGACTTCATAAGAAAACTGTTCAGGAATAGCGCCTGTTTCGCTGCGAGCCAGAAACTGTTCAAAAGACATCTTGTATTTTTGCTCCAGTGAAGCGATAGCCTCTTCAACAATCGCTAACCGGTACCGGAGTGCATCTTTCAAGGCAATCAGCAAAGCAATCTCAGCCTGGGGTTCTCCAGTGAGTTCACTTAAGGCTTGCAAGGCTATTTTGGGAATGGTTGGCGTGAAAGTAGTCATTTGTCCGGGCTCCTTTTCGGGTGTTGCTTACACATATTATACAGTATACGCCTTATGGGAAATTGAATTAGGCAGATTGGGTGAACGATGCTGTGTGACGAAGTGGGAGGGAGCGTACTAGGGCCACGGGGGCCATCGCGGAGTGAAACGGAGCATACCCGAAGGGTGCGGAATAGCACGGAAAAGCACGGACAAACACGGGGCCACGGAAAGGCCACGGAATTACACGGAAGGTTTTTCAGTGTGATCCCGCCTGTGCCCCGGCAGGGGTATGTGATTCAGTCCCTAAAGGGATGCTGCGCGATGGCCTGGTTCTGTGGCTGGGATGAGCAGGTAGGGGCGATGCGTGGATTGAGGGTGATCCTTGGAAATTTGATGGGGGAAAGGAAACAAGGGATGTGCATGGGGTATAATCATCGTGCAGTCTGAATGAGTGTGCTTGGATTGTTGATGAGCAGGATAGGAAGAGATAAAAATGACTTTACGAACAACTGAAATCCTGAGTGATGTCGCTGACGAACTTCACATGCCTGAAGATGATTTGATTCGGATGGGGGTACACAGTTATCTTGAACGTCAATTTCGATCTATTCAAGCAGAAATATTTGCTTTGCTTAGTCGTCACAATGTTGCTAGTGTTGAAGATATGGAAGAACACTATCGCAACGGCTTGCTTGAAGAAGCGGACACCTGGCAGGATTTGCAGCGTCTGGACCATTTAGAATACAAGCGAGATCGTCTTCAGCAACTGCTTGAAATACTTTCATGACACATATTGATATCGCGAGATTACGCGAAATTGCCGAAGTTGAGTACCCAGACATCGTAGTCGAGACGATCATTCCCGATATCAACGAATTGAGGATCATCTTTAATGATGGCAGTTTTGTAGACGTATGGTATTCATGTCTCTACTGCAAAAAGCCGATGACGGAGATGTCCGCCGGAATATATGGGGGTGGTGGCTTCGCCACCACCCCCATATATTCCGGCGGGAACACCTGCACGGTAGTTTTTTCAGTGGAGTCATTCATTGAAACTGGTTGGTCGCTACAGCTATCATTGGGAACGGCGGGCAATGGATAGGACGATCTACCGGCACGATAACGCACCGCATAGGCGTTGGGAATCCGTCAAGAGTTTCCCGCGACATTTTCACGATGGGAATGAAACCAATGTGGTTGAAAGTACCATCAGCAGCAATCCACAGGAAGCGCTGCGAGAATTTTTGACCTTTGTGCGGGAGAAAATAACTCAACCTGATAGGCGATAGCTGCCCATTATCCCACTAATCTGGAACACTTCAAACGGATTGGGAATTTGCAAGTGGAGCGGTGCGCAGCCTCGCGGAGCATGCCCTTGGGTGCACGCTTGAGTGAACCCAAAGGGTGTGGACAAACACGGGGCCACGGACGCGCACGGAAAGCACGGACAACGGGCCATCGCGGAGAGGCACGCCCCTTTGTTCTTAACGGAGTGCTTCGCGAGAGTGCAGGCGGAATCTCACGGAGTCACTTTTCCACTTCCAAATAGCCTTGGGGGATTAAGGGGCGCGGCCTGCGGTATGTTATAATCCGGCGGTTATGCAAGAAATGCAAAACAATCGGTGCGATTGCCCGGAAACCGGATTATTCTGTAAAGAGGTCACCACAAGCCTATGATTCGTCTTTGGCAAATTATTCTGGCGGATGCACTCCTGACGCTGCTTTCTATCACGGTGGGGTTGATGCTGCGGCTGGAGATCATCTATGTGGGGTATTTTTTCGCGGCCATCTGGCCGTATATTCTCTTTGTTGTGCCGCTGCGACCGGTGATATTTTATTTCACCGGAGTCTATAAGCGCATCTGGCGCTATGCCACCATCAAAGATTATTTCCATTTTGGTTTTTCGCTTTTACTCGGATCCCTGATCATCGCCGCAGTGACGTTGGTCTGGCTATATCCGAGCTATATGGAAACCTTCCCGCGTTCGTTGTTGGCGATCGAAACGATTTTGAGTCTGGTTTTCCTGGGCGGCTTGCGCATCAGCCTGAAGATACTGGAGCATTTCCCCGGGGATGTGGATTGGAAAGCGCTGCAGTTGCCAGCGCCACGACGCGCTCTGATTGTTGGGGCGGGTTCTGCGGGTGCGCAGATGGTGCAAGAATTCGTGAAAAATCCGCACCTGGGTTACCAGCCGGTGGCTTTGCTGGATGATGACCCCAAGAAAATTGCGCGACGGGTGGGGGGCTTGCCGGTCTATGGGCCGTTGGTGCGTCTGCCCGAAGTCATCGCCCGGCAGCAGATCGAAGAAGTTGTGATTGCCATGCCGAGTGCGCCTGCCCAGACCATCGAGAGTCTGAAAGGTGTTTGTCAGCAAGCGGGCATTTCGTGCGCTACGATGCCATCCATGAGCCGTTTCCTGGATGAGCCAGTTGATGAAGGCGGGTCTGATTTTCGTATCCCAATGGCGATGCCGGATGTGACCGGACAGGAAATTCAGGCCGTTGTGCGTGTGATTCAGTCCCGCAATCTGAGCATTGGTTCGCAGGTTCGAGCGTTGGAGGCGATGGCTGCCGAGCAAGCCGGAGCCAACTATGCCGTGGCCGCCTCCAATGGCACGTCAGCGCTGCATATGGCGATGATCGCCGCCGGGGTAGCTCCCGGCGATGAGGTGATTACCTCCCCCTTTAGTTTTGTCGCCTCGGCCAATTGCATCCGCTACCAGCAGGCCACGCCGGTTTTCGCCGATATTGACCCGGTCACCTTGAATATTTCCCCGGAAAAGATCGAGGCCGCCATCACCGAGCGCACCAAAGCGATTATCCCGGTGCATGTGTTTGGGCAGCCCGCAGATATGGATGCCATTCACGAGATCGCTCAGCGGCATGATTTGCTGGTGATTGAAGATGCCGCAGAAGCCATCGGGGCGGAATATCGCGGCCACCGGGTGGGCACGCTGGGTAAGGCGGGGGTGTTTGCCTTTTACCCCAATAAGCAAATGACGACGGGCGAGGGGGCGGTGTTGGTGACCAATGACGAAGCGTGGGCCTGGCTTTTCCGTAGTCTGCGCAATCAGGGGCGTGATCAATTCGATGAATGGCTCAATCATTCACGCCTGGGGTATAACTATCGCATGTCGGAACTCAATGCGGCGGTGGGCGTGGTGCAAATGCAGCGCCTGGATGATTTTCTGGCGCGCAGAAATCAGGTGGCACAGTTGTATACTACCCGGGTGGCTGCGATTGAAGGGGTGTCTCCACTGACGATTGTCCCCGCGACCACCCGTATGAGCTGGTTTGTGTATTCTGTGCGTTTTGAAGGAAACATCGATCGCAATAGGGTCATGCAGAAATTGGCCGAAATGGGCGTTCCGGCTCGGCCCTATTTTTCGCCGATCCACTTGCAGCCGTTTTATCAGCGGGACTATGGCTTCCAGCAAGGTGATTACCCCGAAGCGGAGGCGGCTGGGAACTCAATTTTGGCGCTGCCGTTTTATACGAATATGAACGCCGATGAAGTCGAGATCGTTTGCGGCGCGCTGCAGGAAGCCGTCCACGAGTCATATCGCACAGAATAACAGGTTGTGATTGATTCGACTTCTTGGTTGGTACTGTGGCATTGTCAAGTTAAGGTTCGAACATTTCCCCCCTACATTGATGAAAATATTTCGCCGATTTTTCTCTGCTATCGACCGCCTGCACTGGCTGTGGCTGGCGCTGGCGGCACCCTTTCTGCTGTTTCCTAATCCAGCGCGTACCCCGGCGATGCTGGTGGTGCCGGGCACCTGGTTGCTGCATTGGCTGGTAGCACGGGGCAGGCGCATCAAAAAACATCCCGGCTATCGGGCGCCCTTTTTGCCACTCACACCTTTGAACGGCATTCTGCTCTTGCTGGCCGTGATGGTGCTGGTGAGCGAGTGGGCGACCTATGATCTGGCATTCAGCTTGCCCAAGATCAGCGGGGTGGTATTGGGGATTGGCATCTATTATGCGATTGCTCGCCTGAGGCGCCGCAAGGGTGGTTGGGGGTGGAGCCTGGTTGCGTTCGTGGGCATCGGGCTGGGCATGGCGGCACTGGGTTTGCTGGGGACGAATTGGTTCAATTGGAAAATTAGTTTACTTAATCCAATCACATCCCATATCCCTAAGCTGGTTGGCGGCTTGCAGGGAGCGGAGAGTGGATTTCATCCGAATGAAATTGCGGGCGCCTTGAGCTGGGTGCTGCCGTTGATGATTGTCCTATGTTTTGCCCGGTTGACCCCTTCTCCCACAGAGAAAGGCGGCTGGGGGTTGAAGGCCAGGCCCTGGTGGTTATGGCTCTTGCGTATTGCGCTTTGGCTGAGCACGCTCTTCATGGGGGCTGTTTTTGTTTTGACACAATCTCGCACGGCCTATTTGGCGCTGGCCTTGACGCTGGCTTTGATGTTCTGGCTGGTATTGCCGGGAAAAGGCCGCTGGATATTTCTGGGGCTGATGGTGGCTGTCGGCATTGCCGGGGGGGCGTACCTGTCTGGCGAGCGTATTACGCAGGGTGTGGACTGGCTGACCGGCAGTGGTGTGGTCAGCGAACAGGCTTTTTCGCTGAATTCATTGGAGAGCCGTCTGGAAGTCTGGTCGCGTGCAATTTATGGCTTGCAGGATTTTCCGTTCACCGGCATGGGTATGAATACCTTTCGCCAGGTCGTGCATGTGCTCTATCCGTTGTTTATGATCGCACCCGATGTGGATATGGGGCATGCTCATAACGAGTTTTTGCAGGCTGGTCTGGATTTGGGTATCCCTGGTATGATTGCTTTGATTGCGCTGTATATCGGAGCGTTCTGGATGTTGAGCCGGGTCTGGCGGCATTATCCAATCTTCAACTTGCAGCGGGTGGCGGCCTTGGGCTTGGGGGGCGGTTTGTTCGCGCACCTGTTGTATGGCCTGACGGATGCTGTAGCCCTGGGCGCCAAGCCCGGGTTGCTTTTCTGGATGCTCTTGGGGCTAATTGCCGGATTGTTTGGGCAGGTATTCAAAAGTAGGGATGTGATAGAATCCGAACCAGTATACACTGAAGTGGAAAACGATTGATGAGTGATGTGAGCACGATTCGCTTAGAACAGTGCCATGTTGAGTTTTTGACAGACTTGTTCAAAGCCAGTTTGGAAGAATACCCAGATGCGATAGTTTATCTCTTTGGTTCCAGAGTTGATTCAATGCAACGCGGGGGCGATCTAGATTTCCTGATCGTATCTCAAGAAGCAGTACCGCATGCATATGAATTGACGAAAAAAATTCGCATTGCGATCAAAGATTATTTAGGGGATCAAATCGTTGATATTCTGATTGCGCCGAGTTCAATCGATGAACAGACTATTTTTCAACGTCTGGCACTTCTGGAGGCTATTCGCATATGGCCCTGACAGATAAGGAACGCTTAACTATTACAAATCTCCTAGAGCAAATTTCCCTGGCAGAGAAGGCGGCTCAGGTTTTGCGCTATTCTTATCACCATCGGCCAGATATCAGCCCGAGTGTTGATTTTAGTGACGCCGACTGGGAATATTGGGATGCACTTGCAGCTCGTTTTGCACGTTTGGCGGATATACTAACTCAAAGAGTGTTTCGGGCAATTGATATGGTCGAATTTCTACCAGTGGGGTCAACGTATTTAGATCGAATCCATCGTGCTGAAAAAAGAGGCCATATACAATCTGCGTTCGCGTGGAAAGAAATCCGCGAAATACGAAACCAGATTGTTCATGAATACGCGTCTGAACATCTTGTGCCCATGTTACAAGACATCATTAACCATATTTCTGAACTGCTCCAGTGTGTTGTCCGTTTGCAGGTATCTACAAATGAACTTAAACTTCGCCTATTGGGGGAAGGATAGTGCGGATCCGCTCAACCGAGGTTGGTTTGATAAATTATGATCGATTGGTATAACCTGGCAGCAAACTCCTTGTGGATTCTTGCCCTGGCCCTGGCGCTGGCAGCGATCAGCTTTGCGCGCTGGGAGGCCGTACAGCGCAGGGAGAAACTTGGGCAGATACTTAATCAGCGCGGCTGGCAGGTGGCGCTACATCTGGCTGGGGTGCTATTTTCATTGGGCCTGGCAGCCACCAGCGATGTGGCCTGGGAACGGATTGTGTGGCTGGCGATGACAATCGTATTTGGTGTGCAGATGGTTTGGACGGCAAAAAACAACACGAGTACGCTACCCACGGAGTGATGCTTCCGGTATAATTTACCCTTATGTATTATTCTCTTCTGTTTGTCTGTACAGCCAATATCAACCGTTCTGCAATGGCTGAAGCGCTCTTCCGGGCACAAGTTTCTGCTGAATCACGAAACTGGAACATAGGCTCCGCTGGAACCTGGGCACGTGATGGACAGCCTGCTGCGCTTAACGTGCATATCGTAATGGAATCGCGTGGCATCGACATCCGTGAACACCGCTCGCGGGCGGTTACGCGTGAAATATTGGCAGCATATCAGTTGGTGCTGGTGATGGAACAAGGCCATAAAGAAGCTCTACTGGTTGAATTCCCCGAAGTACGCCAGCGCATCTACATGCTTAGCGAAATGGTTGGAATTTCGTTGGATGTTGCCGACCCAATCGGTGGACCACAAATTGATTTTGAAGACACCGCCGATGAATTGGATCGTTATTTACGCGATGGGTATGATCGCATTCGAGAACTTGCACGGTTGAATTACGAATAGCCATTTGCTGGAAGCCTAAATAAAAAAGGGATTTTGTATGGAATCACAATTTTTATCGGATACAACATTGCAGGCGGATTTACGTCAGTATCTTTCTTTGCTCTGGCGATGGTCTTGGTTAATCATACTAGCGGCCTTGCTTGCTGGTGGCGCGGCCTATATCACCAGTCAATTTCAAGATCCGGTCTATCAGGCGACGACCACGCTGCTGATTAATGAAGCCACCACCGCGCAGACCAGCGACTATACGGCGATTCTGACCAGTGAGCGGCTTGCTCGCACCTATTCGGAAATGCTCACCAAGCGCCCGGTATTGGACGAAGTCTTGCTGCGCATGGAAGCGCTTGGTGTATCCATTGGCAATGAAGATATTGACGCCTTCAAAAAGACGATCACAGTTCAACTTGTCCGAGATACGCAGTTGATAGAATTAAGCGTGGAAAATACCGACCCGGATGGGGCAGCGTTGATTGCCAACACGGTTGTCGATGTGTTTACCGAACAAAACCAGGCCTTGCAGGCGTCACGATTTGCGGAATCAAAGACCAGTTTGGAACAGCAGTTAACCCGCCTGGACGGACAAATCCATAATGTGGTTGCAGAATTAGAGGGCCTTGGCGATACCACGGCAAGTGAGACAGAGCGCTCTCGTTTGGAAGCCGAAGTGACGCAATACCGCCAGACCTATAGCCAGGTATTGCAGAGTTACGAGCAAATTCGTGTGTCGGAAGCGCAGAGTACTTCTAATGTTGTGCAAGTGGAACCGGCTATCACCCCCGAAACTCCGATTCGCCCGCGCGTGATGATGAATACCGCCCTGGCATTGGTGGTGGGGGGCATGTTGGCTGTGGGTGCGATTTTCTTGATGGAAGCGCTGGATGATACGATTAAAAGCCCCGATGATGTTACCCGCCAACTGGGGTTACCAGTTTTAGGTACCATCATGCGGCACGATACCACCAATGGTACATTAGTAACCGTAGGGTCACCGCGCTCGCCAACAGCGGAAGCTTTTCGTTCTTTACGAACGAATATTCAATATGCAAGCGTGGATCACCCCATTCGCACATTGTTGATTACCAGTCCCTCGGCAGGAGCTGGTAAATCGACCATCTCAGCTAACCTGGGTATTGCTATGGCGCAGGGCGGAAAAAGTGCCGTGATTGTCGATGCCGACATGCGTCGCCCAACACAGCACAAACACCATGGCTTGGCGAATCGCTTTGGCTTGAGTTCAATTTTCGTTTACCCGAATAGCTTTTCTACAGGGGAGGCGCTGCCGGAAGGCACAATGCAGCCTTCTAAAACTGATGGCCTGAGTGTGGTCACCTCCGGTAAAAATCCACCTAATCCATCCGAGTTGCTGGCATCTGAAAAGATGAACCAGTTCTTGCAGCGCTTGAAATTGGATCACGATATGGTGATTGTGGATTCGCCGCCGCTGATGGCTGTCACGGATGCGGCAGTATTGGCGCCACGGGTGGATGGTGTTTTGCTGGTCGTCAAACCAGGGGATACCAAGCTTGATGCTGCGCTTCAAGCCGTGGAGCAACTACGTCGAGTGGGCGCGAATCTGATTGGTGTTGTTATCAACGAAGTGGATCCGCGCTCTGGACGCTACGGGTATTATTATCGTTATGATGAGCAATATTATGGACGTCAGGAAGGGGATGGTGGTGGGAAGGGGCTGCTAACCCGGCGCGTAATCGGCGGTGTAGTGGCCGCTGCTCTCCTACTGACTTTAGGCTGGCTGGGATTGGGTTTCACTACCGGGCGCGGATTGCCCGCCTGGATGGGCGGTAACAACGCTTTGGCAACACCAACAGCCATGTCGGTCGCACAGGTTTTGACCCTGACGGCCGATGCAGAAATGGCGCAGAATGCTTCACCCACCCCTACCTTCCAGCAGTTGGGTGTGGCGACTGTTTCAGGGCAGAAGGTGACCGTTGTCTATACACAAACACCCACACCCAAACCAACGCACACGCCCACGTTACTGCCACCCACTCCAGGGCCGGGTTTGGCAACTCCCTTCGGGGCGCAGGGTGAATATCTTCTTCATCAGGTTAAATTTGGGGATAACCTTCCCAAACTTGCGGAGCGTTATCAAACCGACCGAGATGTGATCGTGGCGGCCAATGGCTTGATCGCCAATCAGAGCTTGCAGCCTGATCAGGTGATTGTGATTATGCCAGGACGCACGGATTCATTTGGAATTGAACAGTTATCGGTTTTATTCCTGGCGGAGGATGTGTTGGTGACTGATTTTTCAGCCCGCACAGGTGTTTCAGTAGAAGAACTTAATCAATATAACCACCTGGGCACGCACGATGCGATTCCGGCTGGACGCTGGCTGATCTACCCCAAACGGGTTGTGATTCCTACTGTTGCGCCTACCGCGATCCCCTCAACGGATTTCAGCCTGGCGCTCACGGCTCCCTTTGGCCCGGAAAAGGCTTATGTGCTTCACCAGGTTGGTCTTGGGCAAAGCTTGCCTGTTCTTGAAGATTTGTACCTGACCTCAACGGAAGTGATTTATGCGGCCAATGAGATCAAAGGCAGTATCCAACTTGGTCAGGTGTTGGTAATCTTGCCGGAGGTTGTGGATCCGGCGGAAATCAAAAGATTTTCTGTGTTCCAATTGAAACAGGAAACCCAAGTCGAAGATCTGGCAGTTGAATTGGGTGTTTTAGCTTCCGACTTGCTGTATTACAATAGTTTGGAAGCTGGAGCTCGGATTCCGGTTGGAAACTGGGTCATTTACCCCACACCCGCTCAAAAATGATTGAAACTACTGCAGCTTAAATAAATGTAGATACAACAGGTGTGCGTGGGGTGACGATCATGCACACCTGTTTTTTGATTAATACTGTGTCTCTGGGAATCCTCGTATGTTGTCCACATTTAGGGGTATTGGGCGTGCTCTGCACGCCCAATACCCCTAAATGTGGGATTTCTCACGGCAGTTCCCAAGGAGCCTTAATACTATTGATACGCTTCAGTAACTAAAGAGTGGAAACCCTGAAAACTACCATCGCAGAACTCAAATCTATTCTGGAACACGTGCAAGCTCCGGCTGAATTGGATCTGCATCCCTGGACCAAGAGCTTGTGGGTGCAGCAGTTCGCATTCGAGCAGCCTGGACTCAACTCGCATAGTGCTGGGTATCGCCTGTTGGCCGCGTTGAGTGCCTTGTTCCGCGAAACGATGCCGGGGACACCGCCGCGCCAGGGGAAGCGGATTGATACCCGATGGGGTCAATTTGGCATTGTCGGTGCCTTGTATTTTGCTCCGTTTGAATTTGGCACCCTGCGCCCGCCGAGTTTACTGGATGCCTGGGGTCGCATTGATGAAGTCATACTGGCCTATATCACACCTCGGTCGGGTGAAAATCTCCCGGCGGATGAGATCAATCGTTACCGCCTGGTTGGCGACGAATTTCAGGCCGGACCTGTCAGCACAATCAGCGATTGGCATGTGCGCGGGTTGGAACATCTGGCCGAAAGCCTGCACGATCGTGAACGACTGCTGAGTGCCCAATTCGCCCGTGACTCAATCGTATTGGATCCGCAAGCCACAAATATTGTATTGGAAGCCAATTCCGCTCCGATCGCCAACTCACCCAGTCCAGTGAAGGCTTTTTATCGTCAGCACACCCGCCAAATATGGCTCTCGCTGCTGTTCGCGCTGGCATTATTTTTTACCTGGCAGGGATTGCGCACCTGGCAGTTGTATCGTGCTTTTAAGACGGATGTCGATCAGTTGCAAGGATTTCTTGAATCGCAGCCGTCCGGTGAAATGCTGGGGGAGGTGGGAAGCCTGGTGAGGCAGACTCGTAAGGATGTGGTCGCCTTACAGCGGCAGATTTGGCCCTATCGCTGGGGCGGGCGCCTGTTGGCGTGGTTGCCGGTATATGGGGGTGATCTCGCCGCCGCGGGTGACCTGATTGATTTCGCCGCCGGATTGGCGGTTGCTGCGGATGAAGGCTGGCAGGCTGCCGCTCCAATGCTCCTCGGGTTGCAAGATGCTGAACAGAGTCTTGCGATCACCGATGCATTGGCCGGGTTGAGCGCCGCCCAACCGCAATTTGAAGCGGCTCAGGCTGCTGTGCAGCGTGCCTTAATTGCGCGATCCGTTATCGATGTGAATACCTTATCTCCAAAGACGCGCCCTCTGTTCGAGAACGTGGACCCCTACCTGCCGCTGCTGGAGGACGGAGTCAACGCCCTGAGCGCAGTCCCCAAATTGTTGGGCGCAGTACCCTACGGGCCACAAACCTACCTGATCCTCATTCAGAACGAAGATGAAATTCGAGCCACGGGCGGCTTTATTGCCGCGGCGGCAATTGTCACTGTGGAAGATGGCAAAATCATCGCGTTCAAGGTAGAAGACTCGTATGTCTATGATGACCTCACCCGACAATATCCCGCGCCGCCCTGGCAAATGCAAGAATATATTCGCGCCTGGATGTTCACCTTCCGCAATGCCAACTGGTCGCCCGATTTTCCGACCACGGCGCTTTGGGCTGAATATCTGTATACCTATAGCAGTGCCCACTCCGTCGATGGCGTCTTTGCAATTGATCAATACTTGCTGCAACTCATTCTGCAGGCGCTTGGCCCGGTAACGCTTGACGATGCGGATCGCCCAGTTACAGCGGAGAATGTGATCGAATTCATGCGCGCTTCGAAGAGCGAGTATGGCGGTGATGATCCTGAGCGTAAGAGCTTTATGGGCACCATCGCCAAAGAAATTATCACCAAACTGCAAAATGATTCCGATTTACCCTGGCAGGCCTTGTCCCAGGCCGTTTTACAGGCGCTCAACGAACGGCATATTCTGCTGCAATTCGATGACCCGGCCGTTAGTGCACTGATTGCGCAACAAGGTTGGGATGGCGCCATGCACGCCGGGGCAGGAGATTACCTGATGGTGGTAGATTCCAACCTGGGGTGGAATAAAGTCAACGCAGTCACCGAATCTGCCATTGATTATTCGGTTGATCTGTCCTATTTGGATGCCCCCCAAGCCTCCCTGACCCTGACGCATGACAATTCCGCGGTAGGCAAAGAGCCTTGTATCCATTCGTCGTATGGCTCCGGCGAATACAGCGAGTTGATCAATCGCTGTTACTGGAATTATCTGCGCGTATATACCCTGGCTACCACTCAATTTGTGGCTGCCAGAGTTCATATGGTTCCTTTCAATTGGTTTATTCGCGAGAAAATGGTACCGGCGCGGGTCGATATGTTGGATAATCAGGGCGTGGTTGATGAAAATCCGACCGGTTTGCAGGCCTATGGCACGATGCTGGTAGTGCCGATCGGCGAAGAGCGTACCACCCGCTTCGAATTTAGCTTGCCCGCTGAGACCGTTCTCGTTCAACGAGCGGATGGTGCCTGGGTGTACCAACTGCGTGTCCAGAAACAAGCGGGCACACTCGGCGTTCCGCTCACCCTTCACGTGACCCTGCAAAATGGCGCCGAATTTGTCTCGGCTCAACCCGAAGGCATTTTTCAGGATGGCCGCTGGCAGTCTGAAATCGCCTTATGGACGGATGTCGATATTCAGTTGGTGTTCCGCATACCATGAAGAGAAATATCCAAAGATTTATCTTTCCGCTGTTATTGCTGACTTCTTTAAGCGTTATCTACGCGTCGACCATTGCCCCCGGTCTCACCTGGGCTAACCGCGGTGCCGATGGTGGTGATTTTATTACCGCCGCGGCAACGGGCGGGGTGGCACATCCTACGGGGTATCCAACCTATTTGGCATTAGCCCGGCTTTTCCAAATGATCCCTGTGGGCAATCTGGCCTTTCGCACCAATTTGATGTCGGCATTTTTTGCCGTGCTCACCGCACTGATCGTCGCCGATTTGGTACGTCGCAGTTTCACGGGGAGCGAGAAAATTGCGCGTTGGTCCGGGTTTATTGCTGGGCTGGCGTTTGGCCTCTCGCAGTTATTCTGGTCGCAGGCGGTTATCACCGAAGTTTATACCTTGAACGCCTTTTTTGCGGCGCTGATTTTACGCCTCATGCCCATTGGTAGTGAACATTCCCCGCGCTGGCGCCCCTGGCTGGACCGTCTGGGGGGTCTGGTCTTTGGTCTGGCGCTTGGCAATCAAATTACGATCCTATTTCTGCTACCGGTGTGGCTGTTGGTGGGTATTCTGAAAAATGATGTCGAGCTACCGCGAATCAGATGGGATCAGATGCGCTCCTTGATAGCTGCGTTGAATTGGCATTCGTTCGTTCGCCGAAGCGGCTGGTTGCTCCTGGGCCTTGTTATCTATATCACCATTCCCTTGCGGGCACGTTCCGGCTCCCCGGTCAATTGGGGGCATGCTGTCGATTGGGCGGGTTTCCGCTGGTTAATCTCCGGCGGTTTTTATCAGGAACGCGTCTTCCATTTGCCGCTTGAATACCTCTGGCCGCGCATTCGCAATTGGGCAGGCTGGCTGCAAACCCAATACGGCGTCATCGGTCTGGCGCTCGGATTCTACGGTCTGTTATATGGCAGCCCGCGTGCCAAACGCTACTACTGGATCACCGGCTGGATTTTCCTGATGTATAGCATATTCTCCGTGGGGTACGATTCTTCGGATTCCTATGCCCTATTGATCCCTGCCTATCTCGTCTTCGCCCTTTGGTTGGGATTGGGTGTAGGCAATCTTCTGGATGAAATTAACCGACTGGATCACAAAAATTGGTTGCTGCCCTTGGCAGGCGTGCTGACTTTGGGGGTGGTGCTGTTCAATACGCGGCTCCTGTACCCCCAGGTGGATGCCAGCCAAGACACGCGTGCCGAAGTGTTTGCCCAAGCTGTGATGGAAAACGCCCCACCGGGTGCGATTATCTTCAATAATGACGATGAAGATATTTTCGCCCTGCGCTACTATACCTACGCCCTTGGTCAGCGCCCGGATATTGCTGTTTTCAGTGGTGCATTGCAATATGGCTGGTATCGGGAAGTGATGCGGGCTACCTATCCTGATTTGATCATCCCTGGTGTGGGTGACGATTGTTTTACGTGCGCGCGCAGCGCGTTGATCGCAGCTAACGACCGCCCGATCTGTGAGACCTTTCCTTATGATGACGAAGTGTTGGTATGCCAACCCTGAGGGTGGGTTATTTTTGCCATGCAGCGCTTTATCGGACGATTTCCGGATACAGAAATCGCGCAACTTACCAAACCCGGACGGATTCCGGAAACTATTCCCGCAAAATTATGTATAATGATGCCAAGTCTGGTGGGTTTAAACCGCCTAAAAGATATATAGAAAAGGAGATAAGCTATGAAGAAAATTAAATTTATTGCGCTCGTCGCGGCCGTTATGGTCATCACTCTGCTGAGTGTTACCGGTGCCTGGGCTGGCTCCATGCATGCCGATTCCGAAAAGGTATCTGGTTCGGCAGCCGGTGAGGGTCAGCAAGCTGTAGACCTCGCTACCTTGCCCGCCGCTCCTGCAGGACTGACCACTTTTGCTGCGGTGTATCAGGCTGGGCCTGGTACGGTCTGCTTCACGATCCCGTGGGGCTTGAGTGTCCATAATCCCACGATCCGTATTATGGATTCCGGCTCCTGGGTTTCGACCGGCATCACCACAACCCTGTCGGGCATGGCCGCTGATGGCTCCGGTTTGCAGTATTGTGCTAGTGTAGGTGCTGGTACGTTTGCTCTCCAGGGCTACTAAATCGATCAATCCTATGTAGAAAAAATGGGGCTGAGATTCATTCTCAGCCCTATTTTTATTTTGAGAATAACTGTTCGTTGATTTTTGCTTCGCTGCGATATCCCAGAAGGTTGTTCGCTGTAGATTGAAAATTCAGCCAATTGGTATATTGAAGTATGGCTCTTTGAGACTTTGCGTGGATGTTCCCAGATTTGGGGGTGTGGCGGGTGTTTCA
>CALCSH010000551.1 GCA_937893815.1 uncultured Anaerolineae bacterium
TCTGCTGAATAAAAAATTCGCTCATCTCGCTGACTGGTAGCCTCTGTCTGAATAATGCCCTTTCATCAGAACGATTCCCTCCGGTACTATTCTTTTGATATCTTCGATTCTTCCGTCACGCAGGCTGTTTTTACGCGTCGGGGCGGCGTAAGCCCTACGCCTTGGGCCGCACTAAATATGGGCGCATTAGTTGGCGATGATGCCACTAATGTTGTGCGTAATCGAGAGATGGCGTTCCGGGCGCTGGGACGCGCACCCGAATCGTTGTACGATGTTTGGCAAGTGCACAGCGCCGATATTGTCCGTGCCGATGCTCCACTCCGCCAGCCACATCTCAAAGCGGATGGAATATTGACCGATAACCCGGATGTGACCCTCTTTATGCGTTTCGCGGATTGCGTGCCAATAGTATTGCATGACCCGACGCGCGGGGTGGTAGGGTTGGTTCATGCCGGGTGGCAAGGCACCGTCTCCGGAGTTGTGCGCGCCGCCGTCGAGAAAATGCAGGCCTGGTATGCCAGTTCCCCCAAGGATATTTGTGCGGCAATTGGCCCGTCCATAGGCGCCCATCATTATGAAATTGGCCCCGATGTGATCGCTAGTGTGAAACAGACGTTTGGTGTGGAGAGTGAGTCGGTCTTGCTGCAACAGGGCGGCGCGGTACAATTTGATTTATGGCAGGCCAATCGTCTCCTACTGGAACAAAGCGGGATCGTACAGATTGAAATTTCGGGCTTGTGTACTGCCTGCGACACCCATAATTGGTATTCACACCGCGCTGAAAAAGGCCGCACAGGTCGTTTCGGCGCTCTGATTGGACTGAACGCTCGTGACTGAACTTGCCGCAGAGAAAATTCAGCAAAATTATCAGGTTGTACGAGAGCGCCTGTCAAAAGCCGCAGGGCAAACCGGGCGCGATATCGCAGACATCCGGCTGATTACCGTTACCAAAGGCCATTCAGTTGATGTAATTCGCGCGGCTTATGATGTTGGTGCGCGGGATTTTGGTGAGAACTATGTCCAGGAAGCGCTGGCAAAGATGAATGAGCTGTCCATGTTGGGTGCGCAATGGCATATGATCGGCCATGTACAAAGCCGCAAGGCGCGTGAAGTCGCGCAAAACTTCACCTGGCTGCAGACCATCGATAGCTTGAAGTTGGCTCAGCGCTGTGATCGTTTCGCATTCGAAAGTGAGCGCATCTTGCCCGTTTTGCTGGAATGTAATGTCAGCGGGGAAGCATCCAAACAGGGGTGGCCTGCTTGGGATGAAGATCGCTGGTTGTCCCTGGCTGATGAATTGCGTCCTCTGTTGGAGTTAAACAACCTTGAAGTGCGCGGCCTGATGACCATGCCGCCGTATAATCCGGATCCAAATGCGGCGCGCCCATATTTTCGCCGCTTGCGCCGCTTGCGAGATTTCCTGTCGCAACAGCTCGCCCAGACGGAGTGGAAAGAACTCTCCATGGGGATGAGTCATGATTTTGAAACCGCCGTGGAGGAAGGTGCGACGATGGTGCGAGTGGGTACGGCGATTGTAGGCGTGCGTGGCCCTGCATAAAATATACTGGAGGTAGACGTGAGTTTTATTGCTCAATTTGTAAATATTGCGTTTCGAGCTTTAGCCTTGTTGGTGCTGGTGCATGTGATTTTGTCCTATTTTATGTCGCCATTTCATCCGGTGCGGCAACAAATCGACCGTTTAGTCGAGCCAATGCTTGCGCCGATTCGCAAGGTTGTCCCGCTGGTGGGGATGATCGATTTTAGCCCCTTGGTACTGCTGATTTTGCTCCAATTCATTGGTAACATTCTTACGCGTTTCTTGTTAACTTTCTAGACCGATGTAAATGACAAAAGCCCCATCGAAAATTTTCAAATTCGCGGAATCATATCAACGGGTTGATCACTATAATGAGGGAAGGTATGCCCAATCGAGAATTTCACCTGCATGATGGTAAAAAGGGAGCCGCGTTGGGAGTTCGGGTTGTACCACGCGCCAGAAAAAACGAAATCGTCGAAGTGATGAAAGATGGCGCTATTCGAGTGCGGTTGCAGGCGGAACCGCAAGATGCAAACCTCAACAAGATGCTAGCCGAATATTTATCATCCATACTGGGCATCTCTGCTCAGCAGATTGAAGTTGTTGCAGGTCAAAATGGGCGAGATAAATTGGTATCGATTCTGGATATCGATGCAGATAGTGTGCAACAAAAAATCATTGCCAGTGTAAGCTGAGCGTACGTGGTCGATATTAAAAGAGCTTCCCCAATCAATTTGGAGAAGCTCTTTTTGGTTGATAAATTATGGGTCTCTGAGGTTTCTCACGGCAGTTCCTAAAGATCCTAAATTTTTTCAATACGGTGGATCGGCCGGGCCAGTATATCCACACATGCCCAGGCGGGGTGAATTAACAATCGGGAAAGGTTCGCCGTATTCATCATGAGGATGCTCTTCCAAATGTTCGTCGCACAGCCAGCCAGTCTCTTCGCTTTCGTAGAGACATTCGATACACAACCATGCCGCCAATTTGCCGCATTCCATACAGTGCGCTTCTGGGAGGTGGTTGCGCGCCATCAGAAAGATGGGTTTGTTCGTGAGCGGAATTCCCTGGCGGGTATCTACAACCAAGACTTTTGTTTCCGAGGTTGTGCCGTAATCATAAATATGTGTCAATTCCAGACCGGGCTGAAATAACATTTTGGCCTTTGAACTCATGGGCATTTCTTGCCCATCCCAACCGCCGCCAACCGAAAAATGGCTCAAGTGTCCACAGCATTCCAGCCAAATCGCGCGCAGGTACGAATCCAGCGAATCGAGATTGGCTGACCCTCGCATTTCCAAATGCAGCCAGAAATCACTGTTCCATGAATCTTGCACTTGTAAATGATAGATAGGCTCTCCTTTACCTGACTGTTGGTCGGTCTTAGCTATTGCGGCCTGGCGCTGTTGGCAAGTTTTTAAATGACGGGAGAGACCGCCCTTCGTCATTTCTTTGTCGCAGAAAACACAAGTTCCACGGGATTGGGGTTTTCTAGTCATAATCTTGTCCTCTGTTATGGAAAAAATTAAATAATCGGCATGTGCCGTATGCTTTTCAGTACATGATCATCCGAGGCCAAATTGCAGCATCGCTGGTAGCTCAAAACCGGCAGCCGATAGCTGCCACAGGAAATCATAGGTTAATTGCTGTAGTTCCGGTTCATCCACTGATAAATACGCGTGATAAATTGCTGGGAAAATTTTGTCATATCCCAGTTGTTTGAGATATTGCAAGGCGGCGAGTTGTTCTTCGTGGCTACCTTTTTCAAAGGCGCGGACGAGCATTTGGAAGGCGGGTTCTCCAGCGCTAATGCCTGAACCTTGTTCGGCGGCGAATGAAATCAACCAGGGCAGTGATTCTGGGGCTTGTAAGGGTTGTGGAATGCGCGGGTTGATATGCTGGGTTTCTTCGTAAGCCTGGGCGGCAGCATTTTTGACGACCCATTGCCCATCTTCGATTTGCATTTCTTCGAGTATTTTGATCGCCCAGGGTTGGCGCACACGCAGCAGGCCGTAAATTGCCGCACGGCGCACGAGAATATCGTCTACGAGTACAGCTTCTTTCAGGGTTGGGAAGCCCTCTTCGGGGTGATTGGCAAAGGCCTCGGCGGCGGAACGTCGGGTGTCTTCGCTACCTTGCAGTAAAGCGCTGGCGAGTACTTCGAGGGCAGGTTGTGTGCCAATTTGAACCAATGCCAGACAGGCAGCCCGACTGACCCCTGGCAGATCGTTGACCAACGGGGTCAGGAATTCGATGGCCTGGATATCACGAAGGTACCCGCTGCCAAGTGCGGCCAGTTGCCGCGTGCCTGCATGGGGCGCTTTCAGCAAATGACGGAAAAGAGCGCTGATATTTGGATCGGGCGTCGCAACCAGGGCAGCAAGCGTGCGCCCGCGAACAGGCAACGACAGTTTATCGTCGCGTAATATCGCCGAAGCTTGCGCCAGTAGTTCCCGTCGCCAGGATCGGTCTGCCGGAATTTCGGGCATCCAGAAAGCGGCAATGGCCGGGCCGTAGTGCAGTGGGTCGTCTTTCGGGTTGATCAGATGTTGCGTATTGGGCCGAATATCTTTTCGGGTAGCAAGGAACTGAAGGGTAAGATCACGCAAAAGCCATTTGGATTGCGTATAGGCAAAATCGATCTGGGTTTGCTCCTGAGTTTGGGCAGCAAGATAGCCCTGGATGAGGGGGTGGGCAAACCCCAAACGGTTGTTTGTTCTTCGAGTAAGAAGGCCACTATCACTTAAGTTAGGAAGCACGCGCGGGATGGTGATATCCTTTGGGGTCGGGCTTTCCTTAGTGGGTGGGGAATCATCTTGAGTGGAATCAATTTCTACGAAAGACAGCAACTCGCGCGCCCACTGTTGAGCCTCTTCTCCAGTGAAAGCTGGTTTCATGGCCTGGGTTGTTTGCGCGGCGAGGCGCACCAATGCCGCCTGCCCTTTGGAGATTGCAATTGTCAGGCGTCGAATATACGCTTCTAATGAATCGCTCAAGCTGGGACCGCGCACATCGCCAGCATAGGTGGCCCAGGTCTGCAGGGTTAATGCGAAAGGTGTAATTGCGGAAACTCGGTTGAGTAACCAGCCATTCAGCAGCAATCCATCAATGGGATGGTAATTGGAGTCAGCATCTTTATCAACATGTCGCTCCCAAAGCTGCCCCCATTGCTGGAGAAATTGCGCCTGTTGACGCGAATTCCATACGGCCATCGGCAATGGCACAAATCCGAGGGCTGGTAGTGCCCCAAAATTAGTGGCCGCTGCGCTGACCACGCAGCGCGTTTTTGGGTATGTTCGCAACACTTTCTGAATATAACGGAGTGTCATGGTGATCTGTTCAGGTGGGAATTCGTCGAGGCCATCGACGAGCAACAGCGCGCTTCCGTTTTCCAGACTGCTTCGCAAAAATTTGGGTAGACGTGATTGACTCAGCACTGAGCTATAAATCGATACTGCCGGTAACAATGCATCAGCAAGATGCTCTTCGCCAGATTCGAGATCGAGATCGGCAACATGCACGAAGATCGGCGTGCGGTTCTGTAGATCGGGGTTTTGGGTTTCGCCACGCAATACTGCCGAAGCTAAATGGGTCAGCGCAATCGTTTTGCCGCTGCCCGGTGGGCCGATAACGGCAATATTGACCTGGCCGAGCAGCGCTTCATCAAGCGTAAGCGTAGGTGCGCCAAACGCGCTGGCCATTTCGGGGGCTTCCGGCATCCAGGGAATGGTGGTGCTGACAATATCCTCAGTATGGGGTTCACCGCTCGGAAAAACAGGAACTTTCGGGGCCAGCAAGTGCGGGGTTATGATGATTTCGTCCAGAGAGAAGAGTGCGGATGCCAGGTGGAGCTGCTGAACGTGTTTTAGGGTATCATTGAGCAGCCGTTGACTGCTGCTAGATTTAATATCCTGCGCTGCTGACTGAAACTGAGTTTTGAAGAATTGAACCAGCTCTTTCCAATGCGGGCGTATGCTGATGATCAGCCACCAGAGCAAACTCGACCCTGCAAAACCGAGCCAAAAAGAGATGCGGTCAATGCGTATCGAGCGCAAGAAGTTGAACATAAGTTTCCTCAGCGACGGATTGATTTGGCGATTTGAACATCACTCCGCATAAATAATTCGTCCGCATGTATCGCAGTAAGTGAGATTACTAGGCGAGCGCGCTTGCTGGTAAAGAGCCGATGCCAGGGTTGAGCCACAGGCCGAGCAGTTGCGATCTTGCGCTTTTGCCACCCCCACACCTGCTCGTTTGCTGCGAACCGTTTCGTATATTTTGATATCCGTAGCATCCACGCGGCTGGCCTGGGCTTTTCTTTGCGACTCAATTCCACTAGAAGCGCTTTGATGCTGGAGTTTTTCTTCGATCAGCGCTGAATTTCGTTTGCTGGCGTCGGCTAAAGCCTGCTCCAGAAGCTCTTTCGCCTGATCGCGCCGCTCTTGAACCTCATCGAATTCCAGCATGGCTTCCAATTGCCGTTCTTCCAGTAAATCCAGATAGCGTTTCAGCGCTCCCACTTCTTGTTGAATATCTTCTAACTCTTTGGGATTTTTCACTGTGCCGCCATAAAGCAAGTTGGTGGTTTGTTTAATTTTATCGCGTTGTTCTTGAACAATGCTTTTGGTTCGCAATAAAGCCTTGTGGACGGTGTCGAAATTCCCTTGAGCGGCATCTACTTTTTTTCGGGCGACGCGCGCGGCTTTATCATCGGCGAGAGTGCGATCAATTTCGGCGATGCGGGCACGGTGGCGGTCAAGCTGGCTATCCAATTGTTGGAGGTCATAAAGAATTTTGGGACGGCTCATGGAGTTGGATCATCCTTTGAGACTGGTCAATCGATTTGCAGTCTTTGTGATTATAGATGTGCTTGCGCTGGAAAGCAAGGGAGATGTTAAAATAGCTCCATGCGCCAACAAAAGGTTTCGCGTTTCCCGCTGTTCATCGCTTTCATTACCCTGATCGCGATTAGCTTGCCGTATCTGGTTGCGTTTTTATCAGGCGGTAGCGAGTATCAGTTTTCTGGATTTTTGATCAATCCATTGGATGGAATCACGTATATCGCCAAAATGGTTCAAGGGTGGCAGGGGAATTGGGTTTATCGAATGGTGTACAGTGTTCAGCCCGGCGCGGGTGCCTATATCAATCTATTTTATCTTGCCCTTGGGCATTTGGCGCGCGTCCTGGCGCTACCACTTTTGGGGGTGTATCACGGCTTCCGGTTGATCGGTGCCATCCTAATGCTCTGGGCGTTGTGGCGCTTTTATGGGCTTGTCTTCCCCCAAGCCGAGCGCCCGCGTCGTACGGCGTTCGTTCTGTCGGCCATTGGCTCTGGGTTGGGGTGGTTGCTGCTGCCCTTTGGCGCGATCACCTCCGATTTCTGGGTTTCAGAAGCGTTTCCCTTCCTCTCCGCATATACCAATCCTCATTTTCCCATAAGCCTGGCCTTGATGCTGACAATATTGGCTGTTCCTGAAAAAATGCGCTGGCAAACTATGATAGGCCGCGGTTTGCTGGCGTTCTTGCTGAGTCTGATTAGTCCTTTTGCTCTGGTAGTTGTGGGTGTCATTCTGGCCGCGGATGCGGCGTTATATTTCATACGAAAAAATAACGCTGCATTCCCGCAGTGGAACAAGAATTATCTGTCGTATCATAGTCTTATTCTGATTTCTGGCACCCCCGCCTTGCTTTATGATGTCTGGCTCACCCGCACCGACCCTGTAATCGCTGCCTGGAATGCGCAAAACATCAACCCTGCTCCCCGCGTTTGGGATTTCCTGATTGCCTTTGCCCCGGCTTTGATTTTTGCCGTATTGGGCTGGAAAACCATTCTAAAGCCACGAAGACCGATAGATTTCGAATCTCTCTTTGCGCCTCTGCATCTCCGCGTCTTTGCGCTAACGTTCCTTTGGGCGGTTCTCGGCATTGGCCTGATCTACCTGCCTCTAGGATTTCAACGCCGCTTCATCATCGGTTTATGGATTCCCTGGTCTGCTATGGCCGCCTGGGGCGTTGAGCAACTTGCCCAAAGCGGGAGGAAGCCGTATCGTTTCTGGTCGCGACTGCTCATCACCATCGCCATCCCCACGAACTTACTGGTGATTGTGATTGGATTATTTGGCGTGCAAACACACGATGAGCGTATTTACCTCACTACCGATGAAGTAAGGGCATTAGCCTGGGTGGAAGCGAATACTCCACCTGATGCGTTGATCCTCGCATCTCCGGAGATGGGCGCTTTTATCCCGGCCAATACCGGGCGGCGTGTAATCTATGGGCATCCCTTCGAGACGATCAATGCCGAAGTTGAAAAAAATGCCGTCGAGCAATTCTTTAGTGGAAACTTTGATGACACTACTGCGGAAGATTTTCTCATCTCGAAGGGTGTGAGTGTGATTCTTTTCGGCCCGCGTGAACAGTCTCTCGGCCCGCTGCCATCGGTAAACTCTGTCTCCGAAATGCAGCAAATTGGCGATGTGTTGATTCTCGGAGTGAACAGGTGAAACTGCCGAAAACTCTGTCGCAAAAAATGCGCATCTCTGATCGTTATGCATTTTTGATATTGCTGCTCCCTTTGCTGCTTTTCCTCCCAGGGCTGAACGGATTTCCTTATTCAACGCCCGATGCTCTCTTTTCAGATATTGCGATTTCACATTATCCCAACGCCATTTTTCTGCGGCGATCGCTGATCGAATCGGGCCAGATTCCACTTTGGTCCCCTCAGATTCTTAGTGGCTATCCCTTTGTCGCCAATCCGCTGGCCGGGCTGTGGTATCTACCTGGATGGCTGGCGCTGTTGTTGCCGCTACCGCTAGGTTTCAACCTGTTAGTGATGCTGCACTTACTTTGGGGCGGATTGGGGATGCTGCGTTTGCTACAACAGGAGGGGTTATCACGCTCTGCGGCGCTGCTCGGAGCTGTGGCATTCTTGGGTATGCCTAAACTTTTCGCACACTATGGCGCTGGGCATCTGACGTTGCTCTACGCCATCCCCTGGACGCCCTGGTTGCTGCTGGTACGCCGCCGCAGGAGTGTGGCTATTGTACTGGCGCTAATTTTTGTCGCCGACCCGCGTTGGGCTGTGTATGCGGGCTTGTTATTGCTTGCGTATAGCCAATATGTGCTTTTGCATTCCGATCACAATTGCCAACAACAACATTCTTGGTTACTCCGTGAAAGTTTCTGGTTCAGAAATTCACTGCTGTCCATCGGACTGGCAGCTATGCTCGCTGCGCCATTGGCTCTGCCTCTGTTGGAATATACGCGTCTATCGACACGCGCCAGCCTGACAGGTGCCGATATTTTTACTCAATCGCTGCCCCCGGTACGCTTGCTCGGTTTGCTCTATCCCGAGTTCGGTGGCGCTCATGAGTGGATGTTGTACGTTGGGGCGGGGGTATTGGTGTTGGGTATCGTGGCGCAATTCTTGCGAGTTGGACGCTTTTGGGCAGGGGTATTGGCGGTATCGCTACTTTTCTCGTTAGGTGACAGCTTGCCATTGGTGCCTGCCCTGACATATTTGCCGGGTTTCGATCTCCTACGCGTGCCGCCACGAGCGTTGTTTGTCACGGGTATGGCCGCTGCCGCTTTGGCCGCTTATGCCGTAGATCGCTTGCAACACGGAAATTTGAATCCGGCGCGGGTGCGAAGCGTGACTCTTGCACTGATGACGCTGACCGCCTTCAGCGGGATGTTCGCGCTGGCGGTTGGGTGGGCGACTGGTCAATGGACGTTGAACTTCCTTTGGGGTGCGGTCGCGATTTTGTGTGCTTCCCTTTGGGTGGGTGCCTATCTACGGGGAGCGCTACCAACCCCGATCTGGATCGCTGGCCTGCTCTTTTTAGTGATTCTTGATACAGGTGCCGTGAATGCCTCGGTGCTGAATTTTCAGCCAGCCGAAAAAGTTATTCCAAATCTCGTGGTCGAATTTCTTGCGAATCAACCGGGAGATTACCGCGCCTTTTCGCCATCCTATAGTTTGCCGCAGCAGAGTGCTGCCTTATACGGCCTGCATCTTGCCGACGGCGTGGATCCATTACAATTGCGCGGGTATGCTGAGTATATGGCGCAAGCCAGTGGTACTCCCTCGCAAGGATATAGTGTGACCTTGCCACCGTTCTTATCGGGTGACCTCTCACACGCTAATGCAGTTTTCATCCCCGATGCGAAAAAACTGGGCTTGTTGAGTGTGCGGTATTTGGCTGCTGAATTTGATTTGAACGCTGCCGGATTGCAATTGGTTGAACAATTTGGAACAACGCGCATCTACGAAAATTTACTTGTGATGCCGCCCGCATGGGTGATTACAAATAGCTCGCGAGCACCTGCCGAAATAATCAAACTTACCCCCAATGAAATTATCGTGCGTGCCGCTGGCCCCGGCCTGCTCGTGCTTTCAGAGATCGCATACCCCGGCTGGCAGGTTTACGTGGATGGTGAACGCTCAGAAATCAAAACCTACGCCGACATCCTGCGCTCGATACCCCTGGGCGGTGGCTCCCACTTAGTGCGTTTTATCTTCCATCCGTGGAGTGTGTATTTTGGGTTGATGTTGTGCGCCATTGGGCTTTTGATCGTAGGCGTACGGGCACGTTGGGATTTGGGAAGAAATCCCTGATACCCTAGTACCCGGGAGAAATTATGTCACGTTATCCTCGCTGGCTTTGGATATTTGCGCTTGCAGCCTTGTTGCTAACCACGCTGCCCTATCTGCTGGGGTTTGCCGTGCAGGGCAACGATTGGCGCTTCAGCGGATTTGTCTTTGGGGTCGAAGATGGTCATAGCTATATGGCTAAAATGCTGCGCGGTGCGGCTGGAAATTGGCTTTTTGAAACCCCCTATACCGCGTTGGAGCAGGGTGGTGTGCTGGCCTTTTTCCCGTATATACTCTTGGGCAAACTCAGTGCTCCGCCTGGACAGTACGAGCAACTCGTCGTATTATTTCAGGTTTTTCGCTGGGTGGGCGGGCTGATGCTTTTTATGGCATTGTATGATTTTATCCGTCTGTTCATTGCAGATGAAAGTTGGCGTCGTTGGGGCGTCGCTTTGGCATCATTGGGGGGAGGCCTGGGATGGATGCTGATTTTACTGGGCAAAGGGTCTTGGTTGGGGTCACTGCCTCTTGACCTGTATTCCCCGGAAACTTTTGGTTTTTTGGCGTTGTTGGGTTTGCCACATTTGCTCGTGGCGCGGGCGATGCTGCTGTGGGGGTTTGTTGCTTACCTGAATCCGGAAAGCGCTCCCTGGCGGGCGGGTTTCATTTGGCTATGGATGGGTTTCTTCCAGCCATTGAATGTGCCTTTAGCCTGGGTGCTAGTTGCAGCACATTGGCTGGTGGTGTATGCGCGTGACGTGTGGCAATTGAGAGGGGAGCCGAGCACGAGCTTGACATGGCAAATCTGGCTGCGCCGTGCCCTCGGAGCTGCTGCCGTTTCTGCGCCGCTCGTGATCTACACGTTCAGTGCCTTTAATGCTGATCCGGTTCTGCGCCAATGGACAGCCCAGAATTTGATTCTCTCACCGCATCCGTTGCAATATCTGGCAGCGTATGGCTTATTGATGCCTCTGTCACTGATGGGTCTGCGCCGCGTTTGGCGCAACTGGACCCAATTGGCTGCATTGTTAGTCGTCTGGACACTGGCATTGCCCCTTCTGGTGTATGCGCCTTATAATTTGCAGCGCCGTCTGGCGGAGGGTTTCTGGGTGGCATGGGTAGTTTTGGCACTTCTGGCGTTGGATAGAAGACCCCCAACACAAAGGCGCGAAAGCACAAACTTTTTGTGGTTTGTGCCTTCGCGCCTTTGTGATAAAGCTCCGACAATCATCTTCTGGCTGACGTTTCCAACGACAATAATTCTTTATCTTGGCAGCTTGCTTACTGTTTTGCATCCCGCGGAGCCGCTCTTCCATCCCGTGGCTGAGATTGATGCCTATACCGTATTGAGCACGATTGCCCCAGCCGATAGTGTAGTCTTGAGCGCTTTCGAAACCGGCAATCTGATTCCGGCCTATGCGCCAGTCTTCGTTGTCATCGGTCACGGTCCGGAAAGTGTCGGATTGGCGGAACTCAAGCCCCGGGTTGAAGAATTTTTCTCAGCAGATACGCTTGATTCCCAACGCCTGGCACTACTGGATGAGTTTAATGTGAATCTAATCGTTTGGGGACCGCATGAGCGCTCACTCGGTAATTGGAATCCGGCGGATGCGGCGTATTTGCAGAGCGTGTACAACAATAACGGATATGAGATTTTTGAATTCCCTCGAAATAAGCAGCGCTGACCTGCCTGAAAACTCAACTCATGAATTTCAAGAAACTGCTCCGGCTTCCTTATCTCCCGCTACTGCTGGCTCCGATTGTATTGCTCTCGCCGCTGCTATTTGGTGGGAAGGTACTCTTTTGGGGCACGCCGGGGTTACAGTTCATACCCTGGTGGACAGCTGCCTGGAAAACTTTATTGTCTGGACATATGCCGTTGTGGAATCCGCTCTTAGGAATGGGTGCGCCGCTGCTGGCAAATTACCAATCGGCGCTTTTCTACCCACCAACATGGATCTATTTGATTTGCTATGCTTTGGGAGGAATCGCAGCGATGGCCTGGGCGCAAGGATTGCTCCTGTGCCTGCACCTGATATGGGCCGGGCTGGGGATGGCCAAGTTGACTCAAAACCTCGGTTGGGGAAGGCTGGCGCAAAGTGTCGCCGGGCTGGCCTACGCTCTTTCGGGCTACCTGGTAGCCCGGGCATGGTTTGCCAGCATCAATGCTGCGACCGCCTGGCTGCCCTGGATTCTGCTGACAGCTTATTGTGCCGTACGTCAACCTTCTCTGCGCCGCTGGGCGCTGCTCAGTCTGGCGATCGGTTTGCAGTTGCTCGCCGGGCATGCGCAGATCACCTGGTATAGCCTTATATTTACCGGGCTGTGGATTCTATTCTGGGCAAGTCAACGTGGGACGAAGGGCATGCGCTGGAAAACATTGTTCACAGCCACCTGGGGGTATTTGCTGGCTGGAATTGGAGGAATCGCCCTGGCCGCCATTCAGCTCCTGTCCACCGCCGAATATCTCTTGCAGTCACAGCGCTCCACCGCGCTGGATTTCGATTTTGCACTCAATTATTCTTTTTGGCCGTGGCGCTTTATCACGATGCTGGCGCCGGATTTCTTTGGCAGCCCGGTACGCGGCGATTTCTGGGGATATGGTAACTACTGGGAAGACGCCGTATATATCGGGCTGCTGCCACTTCTGTTGGCATTGAGCGTGCTATTTCAACGTAAGAATACCGATCGCAGACAGCCGTCCTTCATTCATTCCCCGGCATCCGCCGCCCTTTTTGGGGGCATTCTTACGCTCTTGTCCTTCCTGCTCGCCCTTGGCAAAAATATCCCGATTTTTCCCTGGCTTTATCGCCATATCCCATCCTTTGATATGTTTCAAGCACCCACGCGACTTTCACTCTGGGCGGTTGTGTCACTTTCTATGCTCGCCGCGTTGGGCGCGGACATGTGGCACAGGCCGCAAGGCCGCGGGCTATACTGGACGCGATTGGCTACGGCGGGGGCATTTGCCGTTAGTTTAGGCGCGGGGATTGCCTATTTGGGCATGGGGGATGTCAGTCCTACGTTTATTCGAGCGCTGGCCCTGGCCGGGTTGTGGGGGCTAGGGGCTGGTGTGCTCTCACTCACAGCGCCCCCGCACGCAAAAAAATCGAATACCCATTTTTGGAAATGGGCCGTGGTTTTATGGATTGCCGCCGATCTTCTGGTGGCGGGTTGGGGTCTCAACCCTGGTGTCGAATCAGATTTTTACACGCAGGCCGCGCTGACTGGGGATCAACTTCAAGGCGGCCGCATCTATCTTCCGTTGGCGCTGGAAGACGAACTCAAATATGGCCGCTTTTTGCGCTTCGATACATTTGATTCCGGTGGAAACTGGCGGGATATGCGCCTTGCGGCCATACCCAATCTGAATATTCTGGATGATATACCAACGGTGAATAATTTCGATCCTTTCACACCGGGGCGCTATGCGCGTTGGATGAATACCCTGGAAGATTTGGATGCCCGTTCTCGGGAGCCTATTCTGGATTTGATGGCGGTCTCATGGGTCGGGCAGGCGAACGCGGGAATCGGCCCCGGGGTGGATTTTGTACCCCGCGGAGGCGCCAACCGTTTTCGATGGGTGCCCTGCGCCAGCCCCGCGATGAGCGCAGAGGCTGCTTGGGAACAAGCCTTCTCCGGCAAAGTCAATTTTGAGCGTAGAGTCATCCTCGAAGGGGGCGAAGCAGCCTCCAGCCGCGTTTGTGACCCGGCTTTGGGGCAGGTGATGCTCGAAGACGAGCATCCTAATGCTCTGCAATTTTCCACCAAAAGCGACACCCCTGGCTGGCTATTGGTAGCCGATGTGTGGTATCCTGGGTGGATGGCCTGGGTGGATGGCTCACGCGTGGAAGTGTACCGAGCGAATTATCTGTTTCGTGCGATTGAGCTTCCCGCAGGAACCCATACCGTGGTTTTTGCTTATCGACCGCTTTCGTTTCTGGCTGGTGTGCTGATTAGTATTTTAGCCTGGGCTGGCATTGGGTTTGTGATTTTGCGCAGGCGCCGCGTACGACCCAAAGATTCTACCCAAAATAGGGTTTGACCAGAGAAAACTCATACGGTATAATCACACGTCGGTTTTGAACGTAATTGCTCAGCAACAACTTTGCTGACTGAGTTGTTGCGATATGATTCTAGAAATAGGTAAACTATCATGCCCAAACGAACTTATCAACCCAAAAAACGTCGACGATTACGCGTGCATGGTTTTCGCTCTCGCATGTCTACCCGTGGCGGACGTGATGTTCTTAAACGTCGCCGCGCCAAAGGCCGCTATAGCCTGACGGTGAAGATGAACGAGCATGTCAAGAAAACCAACTGGAAGAGCTGACGTTAATTTCACCGGCTGCATACCCTGCCAAAGGTGCTGGGGTGAAGCGTAAATTTCGTCTGACGAATGCAACTGATTTTAAGCGGGTGCGGCGTTTTGGAAAATCCTATGCTCACCCGCTTGTTGTGTTAGTTATCTCTCCCAACGAGCTACAAATTTCCAGATTTGGTGTCTCCGTAAGTAAAGCACTCGGGAATGCTGTCCAGCGTAATCGAGTGAAACGCCAGCTTCGAGAAATTATCCGCACCGAATTGGTACAGGCCTCATCTGGGTGGGATGCAGTTGTGATTGCCAGGAGCAAGTTGGCGCAAGCCAGTTTCTCGGAGATTCACGACGCACTAGATGACCTGCTGGTCAAAGCCGGTTTGCTGAATTCGAAAACAATTTAATGTCAACTGAACTCCATTTGGAACATAGCCACGATGAGCCGCATACCCCGAATCCAGAACCGCGATTACGCGATCTGCCATTGACGATTTGGAATTTGCCGCGGCTGCCATTGCTGGCATTGATTCGCTTGTACCAGTTGACCGTTTCGCGCGTTTTGCCGCCAAATACATGCCGTTTCTATCCAACATGTTCGCATTACGGATACCGGGCGATTTTTAAATATGGCGCGCTACGCGGTAGCCTGATGGCTACGTGGCGCGTTTTACGTTGCAATCCCTTTAATCCGGGCGGCTATGATCCGGTACCATAGAGAGAAATCCGAACAGAGACTATGAAAAATAAATCCATTCTAACAATACTGACAATTCTTGTAATTGCAATAATTTTAAGCGCATGCACCGGGGGGCGTACTGTTGTTGCATCGGGTTGGGCGAGCGTTATTGCTGATGAAGAAACTGCTTACTTTGCGTATAATAATTTTGTGTATGCTATCAACCTGGCTAATGGTAGTGAACGTTGGCGCTATCCTGCTGAGCCTGATGCGGGCGTTACGTTTTATTCTACCCCGGTGCTGACTCCTGATGGACAGTTGGTCATTGGTGGGTATGACCATACCCTCTATAGCCTAGATCCCAAGACCGGTGCTTTGAATTGGAGCTATGATAATGGGACGGGGCGTTATATTGATAGCCCGCTTGTGCTGCCCACTGGAATCTTTGCTCCCTCCACAGATACAAAAGTCTATGCCATCGGCTTCGACGGTTTGCCCTTGCGTGATCCATTCGTAACCGAGAAAGAAATTTGGGCTACGCCCGGCAGCGACACACAATGCGAATGTATGTTTGTCGCCTCGATGGATCATCGCGTATATTCGGTGGATGCTTCCACCGGGAAAATGCAGTGGGCTACCGATGATTTGGGAGGCGCGATTGTTGGCACTCCGGCGCTCAGCGAAGACCGCAAGCTGTATATCGGCACCTTTGCTGAAGAAATGGTCGCCCTCGAAGCCGATACCGGCGCGGAAGTATGGCGCTTTGCCGCGCAAGATTGGATTTGGGGTGGACCTGCGATCGGTGGCGATGCCCTGTATTTCGGTGATATAAGCGGCACATTTTACGCCCTCGACCGCGCCAAAGGCACACAACTGTGGAAAATTGAACCAGGCACCAGCTCGATTGTCGATACTCCATTGGTAGTTGGCGATACAATTTATTTCACCGTTGAAGAAGGCTTACTCATGGCCGTTAATACTGATGGGTCGATTCGTTGGCAAGAAAAGTTTGATGGCAACACCTATGCCAGTCCTGCAGCAGCAGGCGATTTGATCTTGGTCACGACTTCGCAACCTGAAGCACTGCTGGTGGCATTTGATGCCAGTGGTGTTCAAAAATGGGCGTTTTCGGACGCACCTAAAAAATAGCCAAGAGCCGGAATCACTCAACGATAAGACCTAAATAGGAAAAAAAGATATGTGGGATTCGTTTATCAGCATAATGATTAATATCTTGCTCTATATTTATGCATTTATAGGGCAGAACTTTGGCGTCGCCATCATTTTGTTCACCATTCTCATTCGGCTGGTTCTCTATCCGCTCAATGCGCAGCAAGTAAAACAAAGCGGCGCATTGCAGGATTTGCAGAAGTCGAAAAAATGGCAGGACATTCAGACCAAATACAAAAACGACAAAGAAAAACTTGCATCGGAGCAAATGGCGCTCTATAAAGAGATGGGCGTGAACCCCTTTGGTTCGTGTTTGCCTACGCTCGTACAGTTCCCGATCATTATTGGTCTGTACCAGGCCATTATCCGTGCGCTGGCTGTAAGCCCGGTGCAGTTGCTTAATCTCAGCCACCATATCACGGGCGGTGCAGATTTCATTCCGCTCAATAATCACTTCCTGTGGATGGATCTTAGTTTACCGGAAAAAGATTTTGGCCTGGCGATCGCCGGTTTTGGAATCCCGATTATGGCGATTGTTGTCGTTGTCACGAGTTACCTGCAAACTAAGCTGATGACTCCGCCTCCCACGGGCGCTCAAAACGATCAAGGCGCCCAGATGACCAAGGCTATGGGTCTGTATATGCCGATCTTCATGGGCTGGTTGGCTTATAGCTTCTCCTCAGGGTTGGCGTTATACTTTGTTGTGAGTAACCTGGCCACCATTCTTCAATACGCCCTTATGGGGCGGCTCGATTGGAATAATCTCTTACCTCAGCGAGCATCGAAATAATCGGAGAAATATCATGTCGGAAAAACGCGCCACTCTCGAAGTTATTGCCCCAACCATCGAAGAAGCTGTTCAAAAAGGACTCGGCGATTTAGGTCTGTCGCGTGACGAAATTGATATTAAAGTGCTGGATGAAGGCAGCACCGGCCTGTTTGGGCTGGGTTCGCGCCAGGCACGCATTATGTTGATTGTGAAGGAGCAGGCGGAACCTGTAACCGAAGAGGTCTCTGTCCAAAAGGCAAAACCTGCCCCCGTTACCGTTGATGCCTCTACGAGCGATTCCCCCGATGATGATCCGTATGTCCTGCAAATTTCCCACGATATATTGCGCGATTTGCTCGACAAAATGCATCTAGAAGATGCCAAAATCGATACGTATATGGGCGAGCCTTATGGCCCCAATGAGCGTGTCCCCGTCCATGCTGATATTACCGGGGACGACCTGAGTGTGCTGATCGGACACCGCGGTGAAACGCTAGATGCGCTTCAGTATATTTCTCGCCTGATGTTGGGGAAAGAACTGGAACGTGCCATATCGTTGATCATTGATGTCGAGGGTTTCCGTCAGCGCCGCGAGCAGCAAATTCGCCGTCTGACGCGCCGCGTGGCCGAGCAGGTCACCCAGACAGGGCGTAGCCAAGCGCTGGAACCGATGCCCGCCAATGAACGCCGTATCGCACATCTCGAATTGCAAAATGACAGCGAAGTGTATACCGAAAGCGATGGCGTAGGCCGTCAGCGCAAGGTTGTTGTTCACCAGCGAGATTGACCCACAGATTGGCTAATTGAAACGTACTCATAAAAGTGATGTGCGGGAGTGTACTACGCTCCCGCACATCACTTTTTCGGATATAATTCTGCCATGCTCCAGATTCCGCACTTCGATGAAATTGAGTACCTGATTGTTGGACATCTCGCTCTGGATATTACCCCTCAGGGTAAACGTCTTGGCGGCACGGCAGCCTACTCATCGTTGACCGCAAGAGCATTGGGCCTAAAAGTCGGGTTGGTTACATCTTGGGGAACTGACGCAGAAATCGATATCCTTCTAGAGCGTGGAGTCCAGATTGCGATTATTCCCGCTCCGCAGCCGACGACCTTTGAGAATCGAATTACCCCCGAGGGGCGCACCCAGCGCATAATGGGGGTTGCGCAACCACTCCGGTATAACCATATTCCCGTGGAATGGCGAAATGCCCCCCTGGTTCATCTGGGTCCGATCGCGCAGGAAGTCGATGTAAAATTGAGTGCGGAATTTTCCAATAGCCTGGTAGTAGCAACAGCTCAAGGTTGGCTGCGCCGCTGGGATGGTAGTGGGAATGTTTTTTCATCGCCGTGGGAAGCGATGCTTCCGGTTTTGCGACAAAACTGTATTTTAATACTCAGCGAAGAAGATATTCACAACGATCAAGCGGCCATATTGGCTATCGCTGCCGAAACTCGCTATTTGATTGTTACCCGCGGCGCTTTGGGAGTTTGGTTTTTCGTTCTTGGTCAGCGGCATGCTGTCCATGCGCCTGTTGTTGATGAAGTTGACGCCACAGGCGCAGGAGATATTTTTGCGACCGCGTTTGCGATACACTATCAGCGCAAACAAAACTTGATGGAAGCGGTAACTTTTGCAAACACTCTTGCCGCGGCATCGGTAACACGCCGTTGGCTGGAGAGTATCCCTCGGCCTGATG
>CALCSH010000552.1 GCA_937893815.1 uncultured Anaerolineae bacterium
AGCTCGCTGACAGAGATCAAACAAGGTGCTGCCCTAAATATCAAAGCTGAAAGCGACTACGAAATTGACGCTTTGACCCCGAACGTTGCAGTTGGTGGCGTATCAGCAGGTGCTTCAATTGTAGTAACAACCCTTAGTGGAGACACAATTGCTTTTATTGGTCCTGATACCAAAGTTGGGCAGTCTTCAGGAATTACGATTGGAGATGTAAACCTGATCGCCGATGCAGATTACGATGTGGAGGCTGATGCCTGGGTAGTTTCAGCCGGGATGGTAAACGGTTTCGCAGTCAATGTTGGCTGGATCGATATTGATGCTGATGTATATGCATATATTGGAGATTCTGTGACAATCATTGCAACTGGGGATATAACGGTAAAATCAATTTCACAGACTGATGCTGATACAGGCGTCTGGGGTGTGACCGTATCCACCGGAGTCTCCATGGGTGGCTCATTTGCTACGACAGAAATAACGTTGGATGTCGATGCAAATATTGGAAAATACGCCGACATCAATACAAGTGGTGGAGATATCACTTTAGAAGCCGCGCATAATAAAAATGGTGGAACCACCAAAGCAGATGCAATGGCCTCAGGCGGTGGTTTGTATGCTGGAAACGGTGCCTATGCAAAAGCCACTGTCGATGTATCGGTAGATGCAGAAATTGGAAGAGATACCAAGATTACCGCATCAGATGACATTTCTATTTTATCCGCTTCAAAGAATGACGCTGAAACTGATACAAATAGCATTACGATTGGTGGAATAGCGGTTGCGCCGCTCTTCTCAGTGACGAAATTAGACTATGATACCCACACGACCGTAGGGTTAGGAGTAACCCTATCAGCTGGGAAAAATATAAACTTACGCGCAACAGCAGACTATACAGTAGATGCTGATAGTGACTCAGGTGGTGGTGGCGCTATTGGTGCGATGTTTGCAGATTCTGAAGCTTCAATTTATTATGAAACATTAGTAAATATAGGCACTAATAACATCATCACCGCTGGAGAAACACTGATTGCATATTCTCAGACCAGTGTAGAAGGTGTAGTTACCGCCGATGCATCTGGTGGAGGGGTAGGGGCCGGTGCGGAAGCAGGTGCCTCTTTGAGATTAGGATCTTCTTCAAAAGGTTCCACTGCGACAAAAACATCTACTGGCACCACTATTAGTGGCAAAAATGTCAAGTTAATTGCAGAAACTCCTCTCATTAAAGGTAAAGCAGAATCGGATGCCATTGTAGGTGGGTTAGTTGGCGGAACAAATTCTGATGCATCTATAAACGTATCTGATATTACTCAAGTGATTGTCGGAACTAACAACAAGATCACAGGAACTGAAGTGATCGAATTCAGAGCTGAGCACTTGCAACTGGATACATTTGTGGATGCCTATGCTCTTACCGCCGCAATTGGTGGTGGTAGCTCGGATGCAGGAAATAATATCAATACAAAAGCTTTCGTAGATTTACCAGATAGCGTTGTATTGATTACTCGTGACCTCAGCATAGCTGCCAGAAGTACAGTTGACCAATACCGCAAAGAATCTGAAATGGATGGCATCGGCCCTGATGATAAAAGCGGCAAACTCGCTCCTGTCCGTGAAATCAACCTTGAAGCTGATATCGTCATTTTCTCAAACCCCCACATCATCTGGCGTGCCGATGGCAGTATATATCGCAATGAATATGCACAACAAGTTGGTTTTAACACAACTGATTATGATGCCGGTTTTGAAGTTGGTGATATTAAGCTAAACGATGATAATCGCGGCACAATCAGTTTAGATATCAATGAAATAAAACATAAAGAACTGGATGCAAGTGGCACTGGGATTATTAAAGGTACCAAGACCAACCTTCAATTTGCATTTGAATATGTAAAAATAGAACAGCATTATGATGGGGTCTATGATGGAAGTACATTGCCACTGACCGTCAATGATATTGATGTCATTTATCGTGGCACACAACCAGACGTAACCTTTGAAGCTCTGACAGTCTCTTATTCAGATGATGACTGGGTTACTCACCAAGGTCATGGGTTCAAAAATGGTCAGATTCTTACCTACGTTACAGAAAATGGCGTACTGTCTGGTTTGACAAATGGTGAACAATATTATGTTGTTAGTGTTGAAGAAGATAAATTTAAAATTTCCAAAGAAATGGGCGGGAACAATATCGATTTGAAGTTAGGGTCCGGGTCTGGTAACTTGCAGACCGGCCATTATTTCTTGTGGGGAACTGATACGGCAAGTTTCACAAATACTGATGATGATTGGGTTACTATCCAAGACCATAGCTTCGTCAATGGCCAAGAGTTGGTTTATGGAACAACCGGAGATGATACGACTAATGCGCTCAGTGGGTTGGAATTCGGAAAATCATACTTTGTCATTGCAAAAGAAGATAATAAATTCAAGCTGTCTGGGACCAAGACAGGAACCACTCCAATTGACCTATCAACGGCTGGTGCAAGCTCCACAATAGGGCACTACCTCTCCTGGGAAGATGATAATTTTAGTTTCGATTATACATTTGACCCCACCACATATGAAGAAACTACTGTTGAGCTGATCAAACACACCGAAACAACACGAACCGAAGAATCCCCAATCTATCTGCAAGGTGAAATCGTCAATCCTTATGGAAGCACCACGATCACCAATGGTATCGGGGATATTCTGATGGATACTTCTCAAACTCCATCACCACGAATACACACAAACGACCTCACTCTCGAAGCCCAGAAAGGCAAGATCGGAGATTATCGCAAAATCAATATCGAGATGGTGCAGTACTCTGATAGCCAAAGTGAAACAGTTTCTCCAAAACTGTCTGCAGAAGCTCGTGGAAATATAAACCTGGCATTAGGCACCCGGCGCTATACCCCGAACACCGACAACATTACTGTATCCGTTGTAAAAATGACTGCTGGCGATGGCATCGATTTGCTCCTGAACGGGAGCAACGATATCGAGAGAAAAGAGATTAAGGTTGATGCAAAAGTTGTTTCCTGGAATTGGGTTAGCACAGCAGGACCAGCCAGTGTGTATAATTTCACGTCATTGGAAAATGGCAGCGCAAAAGATATAGTAATCAATTCGGCGGTGCTTACAGCTATCGGAAGTGCTAACACGATGGTGAGTGTTTCTGGCAACATGAAACTCTCCAGCGGTGGCCGACTTTACGCACGCATAACTGGGTTTATTAAACTAGTCGAAAAAGTGGGTTCGATTTTGGTAGCTGATATCAAATCTACCCGCTGGTACGTTGACCTGCGTGCTGTTGATGACATCGTAATTAATGGCGGCTTCGCAGCGCTTGATCTCAGTACACTTTTTGTGGACTATCTGGATGCTGATAGTGACAGTGGCAAGGTTACGCTAAATTATCTTGAAGGTATTGCTGCCAAAGTAGTGTTATATGGAGATGGCATTGCTGATCTCCTTTACGTAAATGATACCTGGGATACTGACAATGAAGATGGTTCCCTGGCAAATACCTGGCTGGACGGGATTAATGTAACATTGACCATGCTATCTGGTTTTGGAATGGCTGCTGGCGCAGGTGTATATATTGATCGTTTTGACAGCAAAATAGAAATATTGAATATTGATCTTGGTAGCGGTAAGAATAAGCTGACCGTTCGAGGCACAACTGCAACAACAACGATAGATATGGGAGAGGAAGATGACATTCTGGATGTTGGGCCTGGTGCCGTTGAAAGCGCAGCTGGTATCACTGGAGATTTGTCCGATACAAAGATCCACGGCATGGGTGGCGAAATAACCTATGATGATGATGCTGAAACATTATTTATTACTCTTGGTGCCGGGCAAGATGACTTCACTGTCAAAACCACGAACAAAAATGTTCACACAACCGTAAACAGTGGCGGCGGTAACGATTTGGTTACCGTTCAGAACACAGGCATAAATGGCATCTTAAATGTCTACGGTGGCTCTGGGATGGACTACATTGTTTTCCAGGATCATAGTGGGGTCACGACGCTCAATGGTGATAATCAGAAAGACAATATCAACGATGTGGTACCTCCAGCCTGCGACGCACAGACAGAGCCCTGCCCAGGAGATGATCGCTTCTTTATCCAAAAAGCTGATGGTAATTTGACAGTTTATGGCGGCGTAGGCGCAGATAAATATTTTGTTGCCAGTGGAGCTGATCAGAGTAGTTTCACAACTGGCGGCGTCTATGATGACACACTCTCTACATTTGGTAGCCTGAGTGGCAACCTGAATGGCGTCACAGGTAAATTGAAAGTTTATGGTAACACTGCTGGAAATGGTGGCTATAAAGATCGTCTTTACGTTTACTCCGGATCAACCACCACAAACGGCGTGTTGAACGATAATCTCTTGACAGGTTTATCCATGTCCAGTAATGGTAGCATCGAGTATGCAACAGTAGAAGAATTGCATATCAAATTGGGTATTGGCAATGATATTTTCACTGTTCGAGATGTGCCCAGTGGCGTTGAAGCAACAGTCTACGGCGGTGAAGGCACTGATACGCTCGAAGTTGGGAATACGACTAATTTGCTTGAAGAGATTGATGGCATTATTACCTTCAATGGTGAAGGTGGTACAGATAAGCTTAATGCTCATAATGAGGGCGCAATAGCTGATTGTAATGCTGATGTCAATTCAGATTGGGCTTGCGGCCAGATGACTGCAATCGGCATCAGTGGCCTGAATATGGACGATAACAATCTCGCCCAGGCACATATCTTCTACGCTAACAGGGCAGAAAACGGTACGATTTCCAGCACAACCGATTATGCCTATCTATACACCGGCATTGGTGCTGACCGAATTTTCATAGATAGTGCTGCTAGTGATACCCAACTTTATCTCGACACTGGCGTTGGAAATGATACAGTCCGGGTTGAAGCTACGCCCTTTGGTCTGAATCCTGCCTCCCTGCGTCGGGTTGATTTTATTGCGGGCACAGTATACATTTATGGTGGAGAGGGAGAAGATTTTGTCATCATTAATGATAGCGGCGATGACAAGGTCAACGTTGGCCAATTTGAAAATGGCTATGTCAGCGGCCTGGGTATTACAGGGGCAGTATATTTCGGCAATTCCTCAGAAAAACTGGAAATTGATCTCGGCGAGCAAAACGATACCTTTAGTGTACGCACAACTCCCTCTTATTTGATCACCACCTTGAAGATGGCTGGCGGATTTGATACCGTTCATGTTGGTAGCTCCAGTAACTCTCTGGATGATATTCAGGGCAAATTGATAGTTGAAGGCGAATTACCTTACTCCAATGATGCCCTCTTTTTCAATGATCGCGGCGATGCTGATAACAATACCTACACGATCAGCACTGCAGTTACCGGAACCATTCAGATACCTGATCCAAATAATCCGACTGAGCTGATTGATTTGCCCGTAAATGAAACCACCCTCCAGCGCTCAGGTATTGCCGAGATCATTTATCTAACCATTGAGCAAGTTTCATTGAGCGCAGGTATGGGGGCAGATAATATTTACCTTAAGAGCACTCATCTGGAACTTGATCCACTGGGCGGAACAAATTCTATCTTTGCAATCAACGCCGGGGAAGGCGACGATAATATTCATTTGGAAGACAACAACTCATTAGATGGGCTTGATATCCGTGTGATGATCGATGGAGATGAAGGTGACGACTCTGTTCATTTTGATCACTCATCAAGTTCAGAAGCAAATACGCTCACCTTTATTGCCAAAGCTTTCTCTCAATTATTCCCTGACCAAACTGCAACCTGGTTGGCAAGCTTCCGAGCTTTGTTGAATGATAATAGCCTAAGCGATTCATCCACCTTTGGCTCGGTTTCACTTGGCCTTGTCTCTGATCCAACGAAACCCGTGATGGAAATGGATGTAAACGTACGTGACGCCGAATTACGGGTTTTGTTAGGCGATAGCGACGATGTTTTCCGTTTGAGTGGCGGCACATTTGAAATGGCTCTGCGGGTGGATGCGGCTGGTGGAAATGATACCTTCAACATCTCCGACGATGTTATCGCCCAAAAGAAAGTCACCCTGAATGGTGATGATGGAGACGATCTGGTCTTTGTTGATTTCAGCAGCAAATCACCGAATGGCACCATCAGCAATATTGAATTCAATGGCGGAGCCAATAATGCTGTTGGCGACACATTGCGCTTTGCGGGTGATGGTGTATCCAGCGGAACCTATACGCCCAGCAGCACAACATCGCGGGCTGGCACGGTGGTGCTCAATGGCAATACTTTCACATTCACCGGATTAGAGCCATTGGTTGTTCATGGACTGGCTAATTTTGAAGTGGCAATGCCAGATGCACTTAGCGATCTGGCCGTAGAAACCATCGACCTGGCAGATTTAACCCTGACCAATCTGGTGCTACATTCTGTCAGTGTTGACGGCGTAATTAGTTGGCGGCAGCAAGTCAAACTAGCGGGCGTCAATTCCCCCGAACCAAAATCTTATGGCCAGGCAATTGCTCTGAGCCCAGATGGAAATACTCTGGTTGTTGGCGCTGACCGAATTGGCGAAACAGCCGGTGTTGTATTTGTTTATATCCGCAGTGGAAACACTTGGAGTGAGCAGGCCAAACTTTATCCCGGCGATCGTTTGTCCAATGGCGGCGGCGGGTTTGGTCGGGCAGTGGCGATTGATAATAATTTGCTGGTAATAGGTTCTCCTCAAGATATCAATAGAGGCTATGATACCGGAGCAGTTTATATTTATCGTTTGGTTAATGGAGCCTGGACCCAGGAATGGAAGCTGCGTGGTGGGAGCTCATATTATAAATTTGGATCAGCAGTTGATGTGGATAGTGCGAATAACCGCATTGCAGTGAGCGCGCCTGGAGCCAATAAAGTATATATTTACAAATATGACGGTAGCCAATTGATCAATAAATGGCCGCAAAATGGCAGCTTTAGCGGCAGTGGAGAATTTGGCACATCACTAGATTTGATCAGTAACGGTTACATCCTTGTGGGCGCACCCAGCGCCAACAGTACAGGTGAAGCCTATATTTTTGGTTATGACGGCAGCGATGCTTGGAGCAAGAGAGCCACACTAAAATCTGTCAGCCAGCAAAGCGGGGAACGCTTTGGTGCCGCAGTAGCCCTATATATCGACACCGATGTGGTTCGGGCGGTTGTAGGTTCTCCGAACTACAAGGGCGAAAATAATGAGCAAGGTGCAGCCTGGGTCTTCGAGGGTGGTAATCAATGGTGGAATATGGTCGCCCGCCTGACAGCCGATGGTGGTTTGCCTCCGGATGAAGCCACTCACGAAGGCAATGCTGGAGACCACTTTGGAGCCAGCGTAGCCCTTTATGATAATTATATTGCTGTTGGTGCGCCAGATTATGATGGCAATAGCGCCAATCAGGGCAAGGTCTATGTCTTTTATCGTCATGAACGCGCTTGCGGAGGTGCTTGTGACTCAGTGACCTGGACGCGTTCTCACAACCTGGCATCCAGTACGCCAGCTGAAAGCGAGTTCTTTGGCAAGGCATTAGCACTAAACGATAAATTGCTGGTCGTAGGTGTACCTGGGTTCAATGAAACTGATGCTTCCAATAATATTACTCGCGAAGGCATTGGAAATATTCGCACGTACACAACCGATGGACTTATGGATGTCAATGACGCCACCAATGGCGACATCGGCTTGTACCGTGCCGAAGCACTCAGCGGTGGTGATAATTTTGGGCGCAAGGTCATTTATGATCCAGGTAACAAAGAGTTATTGGTGTCGGCTTATGGTGAAAATAAAATTTATGTGTACACAAATGAAGGCTTGTATTGGCGTTTGACCCAAACTATTATTCAATCAGGTGATTTTGGCTACGATATGGATAAGGATGGGAACAATCTGGTGGTAGGTGCGCCTGGAGCCAATAAATTCTATCTCTATCAGCGTGGTGGTTCCGGTTGGGTTTACAAGGCAACTGTAACTGGCCCGGCAGGAGTTAGCCGTTTTGGTGCCAGTGTTGCCATTGACGGATCCCGTATCGCAGTAGGTGCGCCGGATACCACCCTGTGGATCAGTTCCAGCGATCAACCAAAATCCGGCTACCAGCTGAATTTGGGTAAGGCCGGAGTGGCCTTTACTTATACCGGCAGCGGCGCCACTTGGTCCCAGGAAAAATTCCTTATGCCCTATGATGCTGGCTTGTACTTTACGACCTTCACAACCATCACCTCGGGCGGCACTCTGCTGGATAAGATGTTGTCTTTCGATGATGATGATGGCGATACGGATGATTACAAAGACTTCCTGGATACAAGCTCCAGCTCTACAAGAGTAAAGTTTTGGCTTGGATTAGACGATGCAGATACACTACCACCTGGGATGTACTGGTATCGGGATCCCAATCCGGATCGGGAAGCCACTTCATACGAAACTATTGAAACCACATACGCCATTCCGGAGAGCCCTCCGAATATATGCTTGGAAGACAATGATGACGATGATTTTCTAAGTGGCAATGATGGCTGGTGGTGTCACGCTGGCTATGATGATATTGCAACTTTCTCAACTTGGCGAGGCGTACATTCGGACTGGAATGATGATAATAAGGGCACCAAGATCGCGCCCCGTACAAAAGGGCAGGTAGAGGATACAGATGGTGCAGACGATGGCGGCATCTGGACGAATGATAGTTACACGGATTGGTTGGAGATTACTTCGGCAAATGGCGGGGATTGTAACTGCGCTGACGGTGTTCGGGTCTGGCCACATCCTGATGGTCGTCTTGAAGAAGACGAAAACGCGACTCTTTTCGGACGGACATTCAGTGGCCTGAATACTGCTGCCTTTGGCACCAGCGTTGAGGTGAGCGGGAGCAAAGTTTGGATCGGTACCGGAAGCAGTTTGGGTCGTCAATATAGTGTCGCGGATATCACAACTGCAAGCGTATATTCTGATTGGGATACCCCCTTCGGTAATCCGGTACGTACGGGTCTAAAAAATACCACCACAAGTACAGAAGTTTGTGTAACCATATTTGGAACAGAGTATTGTGACACGATAGTTGAGACCACCCGTGAGGCAGAATATGCAGAAGGCTCTACAGCTGATATTTTCTTCAATGGTGCCAGTGCAGATTGGCTCTCCGCTTATGCCAGCTATGTTTATAATGGCTTCTATACTGTAATGGGTGACCCCAGCACCAACCAAGCCAATTTATATGAAGGTACAACACACAAAGCTACTTTATACAGCGATGGTAATGTAAATAAATTTGGACACGGAGTCGCTTTCGTCAGCACCGGACATTTCCTGGTGGGTACAGACAGTGCCGGAGAACTCTTCAATTACCGTCAGCGTGGCCCGAAGTGGAATTACGAAGCCACCACCATCCCGACGGCGTTGCCCACAGCCAAATTCGGCGCCAGTGTAGATATCGATGGTTACACTGCCGTAGTTGGCGCTCCCCAGTATGATAATCGTGGTGTCGCTTTCATTTTTGAGCAAGACCCGAACGCTGAAACCTGGTCTCTGAAGACTCAGGTGGAAGGGGCTGGCACAGGCACAGGCGACGACTTTGGCAGCGCGGTTGCCCTTGATAGTGGACGCCTGATCGTTGGTGCGCCAGATGCGAACTCTGGGAAAGGTGCAGCTTATCTCTTCGATCAGGTTGGCTCCTCATGGATCGAAAATATTCGCATCGCTCCGACTGACCTTGCCTCCAGTGCGCATTTCGGCACAGCAGTTGATATTTACAAGGATGCTGCAGTTGTCGGCGCCCCCGGCATGAATGCAACCTACACATTCCAGAGGCAGAGTGGCACGTGGGCACAGGACGATAAACTGACGGGCAGCGCTGCTTTCGGTAGCAGTGTGGCGGTGGACGAGACAACCCTTATCGTAGGTGCTCCGGCGGCGAACAGCAATCAGGGCAACGCAGCAGTATACACCTTTGACGGAACCAACTGGAATTCCCAGGCAACTCTGACAGCAAACGACGGAGCGTCCGGACACAAGTTCGGCACATCCGTTGACCTGAGCATGGATACTGCCATTGGCGCGGTAGCAGTTGTGGGTGCGCCCGGTGCGAATTCTGTCTACACCTATACCCGTAGCGGACAGAGCTGGTCGCAGCAGCAGAAGCTATCCCTCGGTGGGATCTTTACATACTACACGGTTGGCGCAGGCGATAACTTCGGCTTCGATGTTGCCATCGACAAGAATATCCTCGTGGTTGGCGCGCACAAAACGTCGATCTCACGCATTATCGGTGGCACGACCTTCACCTACGCAGATGAAGGCGCTGCGTTTGCCTTTGGTTTGAATGAAAGCAACTGGCAGTTGCAGACGGTGACCAAGCCGCTCTTCGGCTCAGATGGCTACAATCAGGACTATATTGGCTACTCGGTAGCAGTCAGTGGAACGTTGGCGCTGGCGGGTGCACCGCAGTGGGATGGACGTCCTGGCAACGCCATCGACACCGATGGGGCGGGCTATATATACATCACCGAGCTTTCTGCGCCGATGACGGTCACCCTGCCCCAGGCAGTCGAGACGATCATCGCTGGCGAACGCTCGAACAAGATCAGTGGAACGGTGGACGGTCACGAAATTGCGGACATCAGCTTCTTCGACGTCAAAGCGGTCTCGCTCCGCACCGAAGTTGGCAGCCATGACGATACGATCCGACTCGATAGCGACGGATTGCAGGCGTATGGCTTGCAGAATTTCAGCGTGCGAACGGGCGCAGGCGAAGATACCTTTACCATCGAAACCGATGACCTGAGCCTGCCGACCGAAGGCAAATATGCCTCCGGCAATCTCAACGGATACACCGAAGGTCAGCCGCTGACCGAAGCCGAATCGGCTGAGCTCTACACCAAGATTTACACCAGTTTCAGTTATGACGGCGGCGTGAACAGCAGCACCGACAGCGTGATCTTCGCCACCAATTCTGACCTGACCCTCTCCGGCAACGCGCTGGTATCGCCAGTCAAGGGCAAACTCAACCTGAGTAATGTCTACCACGTTATCCTGACAGCAGGCGAGAGCGACAATATCCTTCGCGCCAGCGGCTGGACAGGCAAGGTCTCGATGGACGGTAAGGGCGGCGACGACCGTTACGAACTTGATCTCAGCACGCTCTCTAATGCCGTTGTGACTGATAGCAGCAGTACCCCCGACGCGTTAGACGAACTGGTCATTTTGGGTTCCAATGGCAGTGACAGCTTCCTGCTCGAAAATACCTTCGTCAACGTCAGTGGCAATTCCATCGATGTTGCCTCCAGCGGAGCGGAACTAATTCGCATTGCGGGGCGCATGGGCAACGACACCATCACCGTCAATCAGGTCAATATGAGCGATATCGCTCTCGACGGCATGGAAGGCAGCGACACCTACAATCTCAATCTATGCGGCGCAAACGCCTCCGTGTTGCTCAAAGACAGCAGCGTTTGGGGCGACGACACCCTGCGCATCAACGGTAGCAGCGGCGACGATGCCATGACCGTCAGTGCAACCACTGCCACTTGTGGCGAGAACGTCATCATCCATTATGACAATTCCTTCGAGACCTTCGTTGTCGATGCCCTCGGTGGGCAGGATAATATCGAGATTTTCGACAACCCCTGGAATGTCTACGGTTCATCTTCGATTTACGGCGGTGCTGGTGACGATGTAGTCATCGTCCGCGATGTCAACAAATACGGCTTATATCTCGATGCTGGCAGTGACGACGATAGCTACTATATCGCCAGTTCTCTCAGCGGGCCCCTCACAGCCACTGACAGCAGCGGCATCGACTTCATCCTCATTGATGCCCACTCCGCCAACGATCTCGCTGCCAGCTCCGCCCCCGAGATCACCCTCAACGGCAGCACCCTCTACAGCTTCTCCAGCTTCAACAACGGCACACTCAAAGTCACCGGCATCGAAGGCGTCAATCTGGATCTGAAAGATGGCGACGACTCAGTCAGCTTTAGCGGCTTGCCCACCAATGTCGCCCTCGCCGTCAGCGGCGGCAATGGTGCAGATGCCTTTACCTTCAACAATCTGCCCAGCCTCTACACCGCTGGCTCGCAATATACCCTCCACATCTACGGCAACCTCGGGGCGGATACGCTGGATGTGGACGCCTCCCTCAATGGGACGGGCAGTCTCGCCGCAGATACGCTCTCCGCCTTTGGCTTGCTTCTGCCCATCAACTACTATGACCCCGAAGGCTTTACCGCTACCCTGACCCTCAGTGCTGGTGACGATACCCTTACCCGCTACGGCAGCCTTGGCACCTGGACCCTCGATGCAGGCACGGGCACAGACACCCTGATCGCCAGCGGCACCTCCAACCAGATCTACATCACCCAGACCAATGGCGGATATATCGCTGCCGAAGATACTGTCAATCAATTTAACTTCAACACAGTCGAATCCCTACTCGGTGGCAGCAGCGCAGACGAATTTATCTTTGTCGAAGGTGTTGTTTACCCTGGCACACTCGACGGGCAGGGCGGCGTGGATACGCTCAACTTCAGCGCCCTCAGCGGCGACCACACTATCACGCTGACCGGTTACGGTAGCATTGATGGCTACAATGGTGTCCACTCTGTCATCACTGGCGGCTTCAATAATATCAACGCCCTCATCGGCTCTGCTCAGAACGACACCCTCATTGGCGCAAATCAAGACACCACCTGGAAAGTCACCGAATCGGATGCGGGCACGCTCGACAACATTTTCACCTTCCAGGCGATCGAGAAACTGGTCGGCAGCAACGCTAGCGACAGCCTCGACTACAGCAGCTACGCCAATGCCCTCGACATCCAGGTGACAGGTGCAGGCAGCGTTGATGGATACGCAGGCACAGAAGATGCCTCCCTCAGCGTTGGGTTTGATAATATGAATGCTCTGCTTGGTACCGTCAACGACGACCGCCTGACCGCCTTCGACATCGTCAATAGTTGGGAGATTACAGCTGCCAATGCAGGCACGCTCAACAGCATCTTCAATTTCAGCTCAATCGAAGAACTGGTCGGCGGTTCGGACAGCGACAGCCTCGACTATAGCAGCTACGCCACTGCCCTCGACATCGAGGTGACAAGAGCAGGCAGCGTTGATGGTTACGCAGGAACCGATGCATCCCTCGGCGTTGGCTTCGACAATATGAACACTC
>CALCSH010000553.1 GCA_937893815.1 uncultured Anaerolineae bacterium
CAGCAATCCGAACGCCGAAGTGGACGAGAACGGCAATCCAATCGACGCGCCCAACCACAACGGTCAAGCCGTTACCGGTTATCAGGTGAATCTGGGTAGCCCGGGCGCGGCGTTTGTGTATTCCGGAAGCGGCAGTTCCTGGGCGCGCATCCAGTTCCTCAGGCCGACCGAAGGCGGTATGCCGGAGTATAGTTCGTACTTTACGACGCTGTTCACGGCGACGGAGCCGCGGGGCTGTGTGGAAGATAATGACTATTCGCCTGATCCCGATTATTGCCGGGGAGTGGGCGTTTACGAAATAGATTACGACTTCGAAGACGATGACAGCGGCGTGAAGATCTATCCGCGCACACAAGTGAGGGTTGAAGATTCGAACGGCACGGACGACGGCTTTACCGTGACGAACGACTCGTTCACCGACATTCTTCATCACGATGGATGCGATTGCATCGATTATCTGCACGTTAGAGAGCATCCCGATGGCCGCACCAGTACCACCTTCCGCACTTCGGACGACCGCACCAGCTATAACCCCAACACCCGCGCTCACACGCTGGGTACCACCAACTTCGGCGTGGCGGTAGAAATCGTCGGCAGCACAATTTACGTGCAGTCGTCCAACCGTCGCTACGTTTACAACGTCGGAAGCGCTGCAAAAACAGTGTGGGACACGACTTACGGCGCGCCTGTCTTACCTGCCAATGGCGCGTCAGATTTCGTGAACGGCTCAGCTGTCGATGTCTATTTCGATGGTAACACCATCAATTGGAAGGATGTCAACAATGCCATAGCGGCTTCGCCGAACGCTGCGCGTTTAATCAACAGCGATCCCTACGGAGATTACGATAGCGGCAACGGCGGCAGCACGATTGATACCGGCGCATCGTACTTATACGTGAACGGTGGCTACGCCGGACAATTCCTCAGTGGCGACAACAGTATTAAAGTCTTCGGGCTTGCACCGGCATTTCCTGGGGAAGCCCATTACGTCATTGGCACCTACAACGCCAACAAAATCTTCAACTTCCGCCAGTTCGGTCCTGCCTGGAACAACACTGGCTCGTTCCTGCCCGATACCTTGCCCACCGCCAAATTCGGGTCGAGTGTGGCGATTGATGGCCTGACCGCTGTCGTTGGTGCACTTGACAACGATGATCGCGGCGCGGCCCACGTCTTTGTGCGTGACGATGTTGACTCTGAAACCTGGAGTTTGCAGGCCACCCTGAAAGCCCTGGATGCTAAGCCCGGCGACCAGTTCGGCACTGCCGTGAGTATCAGCGGGGACACGCTCGTTGTGGGCGCTGCTAATGCTGACAGTACCGTGAAAGACAGCGGCGCGGCCTACATTTTCGTTCGTATCGGCTCGACCTGGGTGCAGCAGACCAAACTCAGCGCTCCCAACGCCGCGGCAGGCCATCTCTTCGGCCAGATGGCAGTTATTTCGGTAGATACTGTGGCCATCGGCGCCCCGGCATATGACTCTGTTTACATATATACTCGCAGTGGCTTTGCTTGGAGCATGCAGCAGCAGCTTACAAAAACAGGTGATTTCGGCGCTGCCCTCGATCTCGACAATGATACCCTCATCATCGGCGCTCCAGGCCAGAACAGCAACATCGGCGCGGCCTATATTTATCAACGCAGTGCGGGGGTGTGGAGCGAATCAGCCAACCTGACCGCCGCTGATGGTGAAGCAGGCGACCGCTTTGGTACCGGGGTAGCCTTTGACGGTCAGCGCGCCGCTGTTGGCGCTCCGGGCGATGAAAGCGATCGCGGCTCCGTCTACACATACATTTATGATAGCGCCTGGAACATCCACCAGAAACTCTTCCTGGCCTCCAGTGCGGCGGGCGATAATTACGGCAACAGCGTCTCCATTTCTGGCGAGCGCTTAGTCGTCGGCGCTTACCTGCGCGATGTCCAGCGCACCAGCGGCGGGATCACAACAACCTATGTTGATGAAGGTTCGGCCTATGCTTACGGCCTGCATGAAGGCAACTGGCGCTTAGAGACTGTCGTCGAACCCCTGCAGGCCTCAGATGGTTATTCTGGCGACATGGTCGGCTATCAAGTCGCCATCAGCGGCACGCTGGTGCTGACGGGCGCGCCACAGTTCAACGGGCGTATTGGCGGCCTGCCCACCAATGGGGGCGGCTACATTTATATAACTGAGATTTCCCCGCCCTTGACTGTCACCCACCCCGAGGCGGTGCAGTCCATCCTTTTGGGCGCCAAGGCTCAGGTCATTTCTGATACGAACGACCAGATGAGTAAGCTGTACTTCTTCGATACGCCTGCCTTTACCCTGGATACCACTGCCGGGAACAATGCCAACACGATTACCATCGACGAAGATGGCCTGACAGCCTACGGTATGTCAACCTTTATCGTCAAGACCGGCGCCGGGAATGACACCCTCAATATCCTGGCCGATAACCTACGTCTGCCCACCTACGGGAAAGTGCTGGTTACCCCTGAGTTGCTTGCCAGAACCGAGGGCAGCGAGCTAACCCCCGAAGAGGCCGCCGAGTTATACAGTATTATCCCCAGCCTGTTCCGCTACGATGGTGGTCCCGGCCACGATATCCTTAACATCCCCGCGGCTGATACGGACTTCAACCTCAGCGACAATCGCCTGGCCGATGGCACTGGCGGCATCTTGCGTCTGGTGAGTGTGGATGAAGCCACTTTGATCGGGGGGCCGAGTGTCAACACCTTTACCGTCGTTGGCTGGAGTGGAACGGTTACGCTTGACGCAAAAGGCGGCTCCGACCGCTATGCTATTGGAGTAGGCACAGTCAGCGGACTGAACCTGTATGACAGCGGTACGGATCCGTCCGACAAAGACCGCCTGATAGCTCTCGGTTCGGAAAACGGAGAGTTGATGACCGTTACCGCTACCGAGGTGATCATCGGTGGTGCCAGGTTGGTCTATGGCGGGCAGAGCATCGAAGTACTCACTGTGGCCGGTCTGGGCGGTGATGATACACTGGTACTCGAGGATATCGGCATCTCCGAAGTGGTCTTCGACGGCGGGGATGGCGCTGACACCTACCATCTCAATGTCGCCGGTTCGACAGCCAATATCTATGCCAGCGATTCGGGGAATTTAGGTGGGGATCATCTTTACATCAATGGTGGCGTTACGGATGACCTGTTCGTGATCGAGATAAACCAGGCGACTGTCAATGCCTCAACGATCTATTTTGATGATTCCTTCGAACAGATCAGCATCAACGGTCGGGAGGGGCGCGACCGCATCATTATCAACGAACATCCTCCAGTCACCACTCGAATCTACGGAGGGGAGGGCGACGACCGCTTCGACATCGGAAACGTCAAACCCAACGGTATCGCCTTGATCGACGGACAGAACGGCAACGACGCCTACTGGCTGAAGTACCCAAATGCGCTGCTTGGTCCAGCGAATATCGCCGACAGTGGTAGTACCAGCGATACTGATTACTTGGTGCAGGTCGCCACCGAAGGCGCCGATACCATCACGATCACATCTGCGAGCATTACGGGCATGTCGGCGAATCTTTCGGCCTTCCTGCAATTTACCGGCTTGGAAGGTCTCAGCATTGATCTGCTGGGTGGAAATGACACGGTCAGCATCAGCGGCGTGCCCAATGGCTTCGCTCTGTCTGTTGTGGGCAGCGGCGGGGATGATAACTTCTTCGTCAGCAACTTCAGTGTATTACCCAACCATAGCCTGCGTATCCATGGAAATGATGGCACAGACAACCTGACCTTCGACACCTCGGCGGGAACCAGCGGCACTCTGGGCGCGACCAGCCTGAGCGGCTTCGGCTTGCTCAAGCCCGTCGTCTACGAAACCTTCGAGACCCTGACCCTCAACCTGGGCAACGGCAGCGACACCCTAACCATCGCCGGCTGGCCTGCTTCATCCGCCTTCGACCTGATCGTCAACAGCGCCGCCGGAATAGATGAACTCAATATCGTCAACGCTACCCTCGACCTGAACGGCGGGGACTTCACCAAAGGAGGCGCAGCCAGTCTAAACCTGACTGGCCTGGGGATCAGCAGCGATCAGGCCTTCATCAATGGCGGCACACTGAAGCTCAACAGTACCCTCACCCCCGTCAACGGCATGAGCATGGCCGCTGGCACGACCCTGAGCGGCCACGGCACGCTGGGCGGCTCGCTGACCTTCCTCGGGGCGGGAAATCTTACCCCCGGCAACGCCAACACCGGGCAAGTCTCCGTCCAGGGGGATGTCACCTTTGCCGCAGGCCTGCAATTCAACGTCGAACTTTACGGTATCGTCCCCGTCACCGAATTCGATCAGGTTCAGGTCACCGGCGTAGGTCGCACCATCAGCCTCAACGGCGCTACCCTCAACGCCACGCTGTTCTACACCCCCGAACCAAGCGACCACTACGTCATCATTGATAACCTCGACACCAGCGATACGGTAGTCGGCACCTTTGCCGGTCTGCCCGATGGCACCCGCTTCGACGTCAACGGCACCGAAGTCTTCATCACCTACTTCGGCGGCGATGGCAACGATGTCGAATTGCTGCTGGCCGACACCCTGGTTCAGCTCGAAGATGTCACCGGCAACTTGCTCATCACCGACATCGGCGGCGCATCCGGCGATACCGAAGACACCCTCACCATCCAGTCCGACGTTGCCAACAGCCGCTACATCATCTTTGATCCCAACAACGTCGTCGTTCCGCAAGGCATCCTCGGTGCGCTGCGGAACGACAAGAACACCACTATCGTGCCCTTCAGCCTGATCCCCGGTTCGCAGATTATTTTCTACGTTCTTGATCAGGCCGATCACTTGACGATTGATTTCTCCTTGGGGAACTTCTCGAGAGAGATTTTCTACCTCGGCAGTAATCCTACTGTAGCCAGCGGCGACTCGCTCTCGCTCGAAGGTGGTGCGGCGTTCTTGAACGTGGACTACACCTTCAGCAACGCCAACGATGGCACCATCGAGATCACTGGCAATCAAAAGATCACCTTCACCGGCCTCGAGCCAATTGACGACAATCTCAACGCCCAGAATCGCACCTTTACCTACAAGGGCGGCGCCGAGACCATCACCTTCAGTGATGATGACACCGCCAGCAACGGCAAATCGAAGATCGACTCACCGCTGGCCGAAGTCGTCACCTTCACGAACCCTACCGACTCCCTAACTATCAACGCAGGCAGCGGCGACGACACCATCAACCTGGAAGTCTACGACGCGCTCTTTGCCGCTTCAGATATCCAGATCAATGGCGATGACGGCCTCGACACGCTCAACATCAACCACCTGGCGGCCCTCACCAACGGCCTGACCGCCATCTTGAC
>CALCSH010000554.1 GCA_937893815.1 uncultured Anaerolineae bacterium
CTGGTACACAACTCCATTATACCGTGTTACAAAGTGGGTCAGAACAACAGCTACTTGATGATATTGCTGTGCGCCAGTTCGCTCCCCGCATCTTTAGAGCTATCGAGTTTTGCAACCACGGATTGCATGACTTTGCAACCACGGATTGCACTGATTGACACGGATTATTGCAACCATCGCGGAGCGCAGCAGCGCGTAGCCTACCCTTTAGGGTATCCCCTTGGGGGACTTGCTGTATCCTTTTAGGTTTCGTGCCAGCCCAAATCATTTCCTGAATTCTTTCTGCAATCGGCTCAGAAAGGATAATCTCACCACACTGGTTGCAGATTCGGGCAGAGACATTCTCAATACTGAAATATTCACCATCGAATTCCTGAAAATACTGAATTGTGTGAGCTTCTAGCGCTTCGCTTTTACATCTCGGGCATCGTTCCGTCATAATATTCACCTTCGAGTCTTACAGTCCGCTTCCCATTTGGCAGGGGCAGGTTCGTAAGCTGTTATTACTACGATCTCAGGAGGATAGCTTATGTGAATATGAAGTATTCAATTGCCGAGGAGGGGCGAAGGTTTGCACACTTTTGCCAGATGAGCCATTCTTAGGCGTCGCCAGGGTAGTATCCGCGATTTACAGAAGATGCAGCAACGATTGCAACTACATTTTTTTATGGGACACGGATTTACAGGATTTACACACTGTCTGAATATTTCTCAAGGATCTCGGCAACTCGGTGAATATTTTCCGTCGTCAGCGCAACTAACCGAAAACGGCTCCCTGATAAACCCTTGAGAAAATCGACAAGAACTGCAATTCCACCTTCACGGCCAACCAAATACGCCACTTCAGCTAATACAGTTTGTGGCATCAGAATGGGTGCATACTGAGCATACTGCCCTTTTGCTTTTTCGTGCCATTTATCAGCTTTATTCAACAAAGCGACAACAAAACCGGTATCTGCTACGACGAGTTCGCTTTCCATGTCCATCCAGATTGTTCTCTGATTTCCCGCTGCAGAATCTCTTCAGATTGATACGCCAAATGCTCAGAACCGGCAAAGAGTCCCACCAGTGGATCTTGTTTGCCTTCTGAATATTCGATGTATTCTACATCCAGATATTGACGAACAGCCTCGCTAATTAACTTTTCGGGAGACTCACCACGCTGTTTTGCAAGGGCTTTCAATCGGTCTCGGAGGGATTTATCTGGCTTCCATTGAATGGATACTGTCATGGACTTGCCTCATTCACGGATTTGCCCTGAAGGGTACGATGTCACTGATCTGCAAAGATTATAGTTTTGCAACCACCTGTTGGGGCGTAGACCCCCCTCGCCGGTTTTAAAATAGCTACCCAGATCGCCCTTTGAAAGATGTGCTATTTAGATGTCCTTCTTGAAGGACAAAGTCACCGCTAGTCTGGGCGACGAGACCAGAAGCTATACTAATGAGAACAACTACGCCAACAACAGTAAAAGTCCACTCACTCCTGCTGCCTTGAATGCTTTGGTGATCTTATGGAGGATGCCCTTACCCAACTGCCGGTTTGCATGAACCGGGATGGATACTGAGGTGCCATCTTCGAATTCAACCACAACATGAGAGCCTTTCCCTTCTCTGATCCTGGCTACATTATCAGCCTTTCTGGCAATTTGAACGAAATCTTTGCCGAATTTAGGTTGCTTTGTCACCATCAGTTTCCCCGTTGTCTTCGTGGAGATACTCCTTGTGAGTCATCGAAAGGCCCGCAAAAGCGCCATGTTTTTCGACATATTCGATAAGGGTGTCTAGTAATCCATCAAAAAAAAGTTTTTCGCCAGGAACATCCGGCATTTCGATCACCCCATCGATAACAATGCTATACTCCTTCAGTGCAGGTTCATCAAAAATAACTTGTTGAAGGTCTTTCTTTTCCGTCAATTGTGTGGTCATCGTTTACCTCACCGAAATATCACTTCTGGCATTAAGTCTTGCCAATATTGTCCAACTTCCAACTGCAATTTTATCAGTTTTTCGCTAATCAAATGCTTTCAACCATTGCATCGACTTGATCTTGGCCTATCTCCGGGTAGATGAGGATCGCCAGGGTTTCCAGGCTGGCTTTCTCGGTGATAGAGAAATCACTTTCCTGGTAGCCCAGTTCACGGCAGGGCCGGGTCAGGTGCAAAGGTTGGGGGTTAAAGATGTCTGTGGTATTGCCAGCTTCTTTCAATTGAACGCAGATTTTGCAACCACGGATACCCCTTCGGGGCACTACGTTACTCGGACGGACACGGATTTCGTAACCACGGATTTCACGGAGGGGCACGGATTTGTATTTCGGTGCAAACTGTGCCTTTCGTACCCAGTGGGAGCAAGGGTATCTGTGGTTTTTAGTTTTGACAACGCGGCGAATTTTGCGCCTAGGGATTACACGAAGAGTCGAGGGGAAAAATGGAAAGTGTGCGAATCAAACCCGGCCTGATGATTCCCCCATTACCTTGAGAAGACCGGGCAACCCCACCACGACGCAGCAGGATTGCCCGGTAATATGTGCCCCCTCTCCCCATGGGAGAGGGCTGGGGTGAGGGCAGAAGAGATGAGAATTACAGCGCCTTCTCCTCCTCCGCTTCCCCCACACCACCGGGTCTGTCACTGGCGCGAACGGCAATCCGCACGATGGTACCGACCTCCACATAAGCGGTAGCGCTATAAATCCAACGTCCGCTGGCAGAGGGCGATTCAACCGCCTGGCCGCTCTCGATCAACTGACTATGGGTATTCATCAGCGCCACCTGCACCCCCACCACAGCAAAATCATCACTGGCCCAGACGATGATCTCGTCGCCGATCGCCCCTGAATAATTGGCGAGATCAATTTCATCCACCGAGGGCGCATTGAAAAAATCCGCCACCGTCAATGAAAATACCGGCTTCCCATTGGCTTTGGCGGCGTCTTCGTACAGGGACTTGGTTTCCGGGTCGGCCATCACCAGTTTGCCATACAGCGCCGCCTGCCGGAAGCGCTCCTGCGCGGCGAGTTGGGCTTCACTCATCTCCCGGCCCGATAAATCCGGCTTTTGAGAGAGTACTACCTCATCGCCATAGCGCTTGAAGACCAGGTCACCTACTTTGCCACTGATCTGTTCCAGAATAGGGTTGAGTTTTACTTTCGCCATAATAGCCTCCTTTATCAATCTGGCTCAAACATTCACATTCTGCCCGATGCAGCAATGCATACTCACCCTAACTATATATTAATTGCGATACAATGTCAAATAATTACTATGGAATATTGTCAACAAAAGGTTGAACACCGATAACGATCACACCAGGAAAGTGGCGTAAAAACCTATCGTTGCCTCGTAGCGGCTTTGCGTGCAAAGTGTTTTCCCTACGATTGATCACCACATCGATCATCACAATGATCGATTGTGTAGCTATTCAAATCCCCCCGGCTTGCCGGATATGCGCCAGCAAACCCAGTACAACCACCCCGCATCCTACCCGCATCCTACCTACATCCTACTTATCAATACCCTACCCCCTCCTACACCCTTCCGCACTATTCCGTGTTATTCCGTGGCCCGCGCTCCGCCCTTGCGACATCCTTCTTCAGGAATCGCTTCAGGTCATGAACACATCCATATCCTTCCCCCAATGCAGCCCACCCAACCAATCCGTACAAATTCGTTATTACCAATAAAAATGTGACACCGATGCGAAAACAGGTATCCCAAAGGGATATACCCCTTATAAGCAGAGCCTCTTAGTTAGCACTAGGATTCTAGTTCAATTCTCCGAATGCGACAAGCGGCTCCTTTCACAGCTTTGTTTTGAACCGCGAAGCCGTCAAGGACACCAAGAAAGAGATACCCGCGCGCAAAGAGGGGCATTTTTTAGGGCTTGTAAGCGACGTGTATCGGAATACCATTCTACACATCATTTTCGCAGCCCTGAGATTGCCAACTCTTCAATCGTAGGCGAATACGCTCTCCCAAATTCACACTCCCAAATACATCCGTAATCGCCTTCAAATCATCCCCACAACGAAATACAACACACTGCCGGTATTTCCCGGTGATGCAATAATCTCCCTGATAATCCAGCGATGGTTTTTGGGGGCTGGAGACACGGAAACAGTAATGCGCTCGATTCGCAAACGTCGATGCTGTTTGCGAATCTTCCCAATGTCCCAAATGCGGACAACCAAAATCAAGACTGTTACTGTTATTTTTCCTGGAGCTATCCATTATTCATCCCTCCATGGATAAAGCATAGGACTTACGCACTTGTACAAGAGAATGCCCGAAAATAGGGGTGTGTGAGGGCTTCGCCCCCCCACACCCCTATTTTCGGGATATTTTTTATCGAGTTGCGTAAGTCCTAGCAGTAAAGGAACTTTATTCCTGTTCAACAAATACACGTCTCGAACCAGGGTGTGATTATAGCATATCCCAACGCAACCGTATTATTATATCTATATTTTCGGCATAGGCAAGTGTACTAAATCCTTTTCAACAGGCCACCTTGAACGCAAGCATACTCCGCCTGAATTGCAAAGGTCGTATTTTGAGCCGAAATCCATTGGCATTACAAAAAACGCTATACCTTCTCACTCCCATTTTTTCGGAATACTCTGCGAAGGCGTCAGCCTGAGCAGTTACAAACGGCTATTGCTATTTAATCCAATCTATTATATAGTATTCATGATAGTATCATTTAAAATTGCAATATTAAGGGTATTGATATGTCGTTCTTCAGGGGCAAATATTCCGTATCCGGGATCATCAACGTCGCCACGGGGATTCTGCTCTTCGTCCACTTGTTTGCGTGGGGAGTCAGTAGCGCCGCCCCGCAGAGTGCAGAAACCCCCACCCCCAGCGACCCACCCCCCAGCGAGACCGCTTCTCCCCTCCCCAGCCTCACAGCCTCCCCATCCAGCACACCAACCGCCTCCATCGACATCCCATCCGCAACGCCCAGCGCATCCATCCTGCCCCCCAGCGCCTCCATCACGCCTACCACTACCTTTACATTCACAGCCCTTCCCACGCCCAGCCCAGTTCCTCAACAACTCCAGTCCGCATCCAGCGCTGCGCCGATGGATGTGATCATCAGCGAAATCGCCTGGAGCGGCACCCGCGCCAGTTCGTATGATGAATGGATTGAACTCTACAATCCCGCATCCGAGCCGGTGGATCTCTCGGGGTGGGTTCTGGCGGCCGATGATGGCTCGCCGGACGTGCTCCTGGCGGGCAGCATCGCACCGGGCGGGTTCTACCTTTTAGAGCGCAGCGACGATAGCGCCGTTGCCAATATCCCCGCCGACTGGATCTACACCGGCAGCCTGAGCAA
>CALCSH010000555.1 GCA_937893815.1 uncultured Anaerolineae bacterium
CCGGCCAAGAGACCGTCTTCACCACCAACCGCGTCTTCGAAGATGCCGGGCAGCAGGCCTTTGGCGACTTCGATACCCAGACCCTGCAAGCTGCGGACGCCATTACGATCACCAGCGGCGGGAACGCGGCCCTCAATGGCATCATCACCAGCACCACTGGCGGCATCCTCGTTGACGCCGGCGGCGACCTGAGCATATCAGGCCTGACTCCTGCCAACGCACCTGCGGGCACAGTCCCGGCCCGCGCTGAGCTGGTCGTTGAAGATAACACCCAATCTATCCAACTGACGGCTGGTGGATCGCTGACCATCGCCGACTCGGCCTACGTCGGCTCCGTTGACCAGAATGGCGACGATGCAGCCGCCGAGAGCATCAGCGTCAGCGCTGGCAGCGATCTGACCCTGGCCGGGACATTATTTGCAAACAGCTCCCTGACTGCGTTAGCTGGCCAAGGCGCAACTCAGATAGGTTCGATCTACGGCGATCTTTATTCCAACCTGTACGCAACCGCCCCTGATGCCAATATGGCCTTCAATGCTGGTCTATTGGGCGGCGACATTAATTTGAACCAGGCCGCCCTGACCGTCGGCGACCAACTGACCTTCCTGGCTCCCTCAGGAGCCGTCAACCTGATCGATGCCCCCATTCAGGCCGCTTATCTGCTGTCCACCAGCCTGGGCGGCTTCAACGCCGGGGCCTCGGCCGCCGATGGCAAGGTCTACCTGACCTCGGCTGTCGGCCGCGCCGACATCGAAGTCACTGGCTCCGGCGATATTACTTTCTACAACGCCAGCCCGCTGCAGCTCGAGCGCTTCGAGACCCCCGACGGCGCCATCTCACTCTACAACGACGGGGACGTGGTTGCCCAGTCCATCCTGGCTCCTGGCGATGTCACTCTGATCCTGCGCGGCGCCTTCAGCTACCCCGATGCCAAAGTGCTGCAGGCCGATAAGCTGCATGTTGAGTCAAACAGCACCCTGGATTTGCTCACCGACGTCAGCACTCTGGCGGCCCGCGTTCTCACCAGCGGCGATGTCTCCATTAACAATATCGGCAGCGGCACGCTGACCCTGGACGGCTTCGAGGTCATGAACGGGAATCTGTACGTTCAGCATTTGGCTGGTGGATTGATTTTGAAAGATGTCGTTATGGGTGCTAATCGGGATGGCTATGCCGTCAGTATGGTCGCTGGCGGCGACATCCTGATTGACTCCCTTCGGGCGGGTCATTATTATTTAGACTCGGATACTGTTCCCGATCATAGTGCCGCATTTGGGGATGCTGAGCCTGGGGTGACCGCCAATGTGGACGTGATCCTGATCTCCAACACAGGAGCCATCACCGAGTACGGCGATGACACAGCCGTCGATCTGGTCGGCGACCAGCTGCGATTGACGGCAGTTACTGGCGTCACAGCTTTGGAGATCGCCGCCAATGGCCTGGAATACGTCTACACCGAGCATGGCGATGTGACCCTCCGCGAAGTCGACGGCAACGGCGAGAAGACCCTCGGCTTGAAGGTCTACGATGTCCAGGCGCCAAATGGGAATGTGGATATCTCCTCTGAGCACGACCTGTTCGTCTTCCATATTCAGGCTCTGGAAGACCTCAACCTGGAAGCCACAAAAGGCCTCTTGGTGATCAAAGAGCCAACGACTGGCGAAGCCCTCGAAACTACCAACGCCGCCTTCAAGAATATCTCCCTGGTGAGTGGCGATGATCTAAAAACCTATCAGTTCTTCGGCGCCAGCGAGAGTATTACCTATATCGCCGAGGGCCTGTTCGACTTCAACTTCACCGAGAACAGCGAGATCCACACCGGCACGCTGCACTTCGAAAGCGGCGGCACCATCGGCATCAGCAAAGTCGATTTCTACGTCTCAGGCGATATCAGTATGCTTTCAGATACCAGCGTCTTCCTCTTTGGTGACCTGTACGGTGTCGACACCCTGACAGTTTACGGCCGCGGCCTGAACTCCGACACCGGCGCGGTGCGAGTCGTCAGCGAGACCCATCAAGATGTGGTCACCTACGATCTGCGCGGCCCCGCCGAGGTCTACCTGGAGCGCGTCGACGCTGCTGATATTGTCTTCAATGGATACCTGGGCGGCATAGCCAATAACACCAATTCGGCTTCAGTTTCTTTCATTACCTACGGCGGCTTCGTCTACGATGAAGCCCAGGCGCAGCCTGGGGTCGGCTCCGGTATCTTTGGTGACCAGATGGTCATCCAGACCAACCTGCTGCGCGAGACCGAGAAACCCCTCGACCTGAACTTCACCCGTGCCCTCAACTTGACCGGCGAAAGCCAGTTCCTCTCCGGCAAGGGCGATCTGAGCGTCACCACCGTCGGCGACCTGGTTCTGCCCGCGGGCACCATCAGCGCTGATAAATTCAATATGATCTTGCGGCCCAACAATAATGGCCGCCTGATTGTCGGCCAGGTGATCGGCCTCAATGTCGACGCCATCGGACATAACCGCCTCAAGATGGACACCGAAATCGAAAGTCTGACGGCGGTGATGACGGGTAACAGCGCCGCCGATTTCAGCCTCGAAATTTACGAGGCCGATGATATCATCCTGACCCTGGTGACGGCCCTGGAATCCAATGTGAGGGTCATTGCTCAGGGTTCGATCACAGCCCATCACGTCCAGGCCTACGACCTCATCGAAGTCGCCGCCCTGGGTGGTGATTTGCTGATCGATTTCATCGGCGTCGATCGCACAGCCCCAACTTCTCAATTGGTCCTGGCCGGTTTGGGCGGCAAGATCGCCGAACTCGAAACCTACGATCCCGCTGACGATTTGGTCGGCCTGAGCGCCATCACCAGCGCCGGGGCGGTCTACCTCAACCCGGCCAGCAAAATTACCCTGGATGACCCCACCAAGTTCACCGATGAATATATCTTTGGCCTGGTGCAAAATGCCACTATGGGGTTGGAATTCAATTTGCGCCAGATCACCAGCAAGATCGATCCTCGCACGCTTGAAGGCGATCAGGTTGTGGACGCAGCGGCGATTGACTCCTTCCTGATCTTCCCCAACACCCCCCTGGAGATTATCACCACCGGCAACCTGACCTTTACCCCCGAAGCGATTGCGGCCATGCAGAATCTGACCGACCGCAATGGCCAGCTGATTGTGCTGACCGATCTGATCGTGCGCGCTAAAGCAACCCTGACTGTGGCGGCCATTCCGTCATATTTGCCGGTTATCCTCGACTCTGGCGGCGCTTTGCTGGTGACGGCCGGGGCGACTCTCAGCACAAACAGTGACCTTTCTATTTTGGCCCAGGGCGGCGGTATTATGAACACCGATGGCACGCCGGTGATGGTCTCT
>CALCSH010000556.1 GCA_937893815.1 uncultured Anaerolineae bacterium
TTCGACCAATTTCTCTTTAGGTACCCCCACTGCGACTCGAACGGCAGGTTTCTACCTCCGGAGGCCGACGCTCTATCCACTGAGCTATTGAGGCAACGGGGATAATTCTACTACGAGACGATGCCCAATCGCCAGAGCAAGATTGGGCTTAAGATAACCCAGTCGTGGGGCATGGGGTGTGTGCGAAGCACACACCCCATGCCCCACGGAAATCTCTTCATCTTTCAATGGACGCCAAGATGTAAATTCCCGTGTTGGCAACCCTAGCTGTTTGCCGATATACCAATCTCCCATTGAACCATTCAATAGTGCGGTAAGAAGTAATTTCTACCCAGGCGCCCGCTCGCTCGTCCCAATAAAAGATCAGGAATTGGGAACCGATCAATTCCGTGGGGATCACGAAGGACACAACCACCACATCTGTCAGGCTGATCAATTTTTGGCCGCCGCGCCAGGCCCGGAGTTCCAGCTTGGCCACGGGCAAAGAAGCCTCCGCCAAATAACTGGGAAGACCCGCTACCGACAATTCAGTCAGGCTAACTTGCAATCCGGCGAACTTTGAATAAAAGCCTGCCTGATGACCCGTAGGCAATTGTAAAATGATCGCAGTACAAGAATCGCATTTAAGTTCTAAAATCTGGGCACTTGTCACGGAGATGATCCGAATTACAGATTGATCCCTAATTACAGGTGGCAGTTCTGGCAACTCAGGTATAAGCGGTTCGGGTGGTTCCGGGAAGTCGCGAGTTATAAATTCAATGTTGCTCAGTCCACCGGGCACATTCGTGGCAATGCCGCTAACCGGGTCATAATCAATCGGCGCATTGAAATCGTAGTACACAAGCGTATCAAAACCGCCCTGACCGTTGATCACATCTACCTGAGCGCCATCATTCAGTTTGAACGTGTCATCGCCAGCACCACCGGCCAGGGTTATGTCATGAACTCCTGTGATGTCAAACTGATCTTCGCCTTCACCGCCGAACAGGCTCTCAAAAGATGCAAAAGTAAGGGTCGGATTAACAGCGTATGTATAGAAGAACCCGATTATAGTCCATTGCGCATCAACATCCACGCCCACCAATATGTCCGGATCAATCGGATCACTACTACCAATCAGGGTATTGATGTGTGTAAACAAGCCTACCAGTGTTGGAACAAAGCTGGCATCAAAACCAATGAAACCATCGTCATCTATGTAAGCCGTGAGCAGGATGCGACGGGCAACCAAGATTGCAGAGAAATCAATCGTATCACTACCAGCCCCACCTTCGATGTTGCCAGTCAACATCCCATCGCTGGCAAAGGCGAAGATATCATCGCCAGCGCCACCATCCAAATTGATGGCCTGTGAGCCAATAATGTCAAAGCGATCTACATTGCTGCCGCCTATCAGGTTTTCAAAACCGGAGAAATCAAGATCGTTGCCACTGGTGTAGCTGTTTGAACCATCGAGAGTCCAGATGCTGGCAGTATTTGCTCCAACAAGCATATCGTTGTTTGTACCACTGCCAATGATGTTGTTGACATTATCAAAAGCAGCCAGGGTGCCAGTGCTTGTGCCTGCAAAACCATCAATACTACCAACGCCCGTCAATGTCACGACACGGCCAAGCGTGTACTGTGTAAAGTCAAGGGTATCCGCTCCGGAGCCGCCTTTGATCGTGTTGCCTAAGGTCGCGCCATCTTCAAAGACAAAGGCGTCATTACCAGGCCCGCCATCCAGATTGATTTGCTGGTCTCCGGTGAGTGTAAAGGTATCGTCACCACTGCCAGCCACAAGTTTTTCCAAGTTCTGGCCCACATGATTGAGCTGATTGATTCCACTTGTAACCGTCAGCCCGGCATCGAGGGCGATATCAAGCCCCGTGGTGATTGCTGAGAAATCAAGCGTGTCACTACCGCCAGCAGCATCTTCGTTGATCGTGTCTACACCCCAATCTCCAGTGAAGGCATAGGTATCATCGCCCGCCCCGCCGGTAAGGATATCATCACCACCATTACCGTTGATAACGTTGTTCCCCTCATTGCCTATCAAATTGTCTGCCGCGCTACCGCCGAGTAAATTCTCAACGCCTGTCACAACACCGCTGACATGGTCTGCCGTATTGGCCGCGAGGTCCACTGTAATCGGGGTGTTGTAAGCGCTGTAATCGAGCGTATCAACACCCGCTCCGCCAGTGATATTGCCCGTCAGGATAGCGCCATCACCAAAGGCAAAGGTATCATCCCCGGCGTTACCATTGAGTTCAAAAACGCTATTCCCAGAGATGTTAAACACATCTGTACTGCTGCCACCCTGGAGGATACCAAAGTTCTCAAAGGCCAGGGTGTTGCCACTGACATACTGACCACCTACGTCGGTGAGATTCCATATGGCAGCCGCGTTCATCCCTGTCAGCGTATCGCCGGAGCCGCTGACAATCAGTTCATCAATATTATCGAAGATACCCTTAATGCTGTCATCCGTGCCTTTGAAGCCATCAAGTATTCCCAAACCCGTCAGGGTAATATCTCGCGGCGTAGCATAATTGCTGAAATCAAGCGTGTCTGTCCCGGAGCCACCGATAATATTGCCACCGACCATAGAGCCATCAACGAAGACAAATTCATTACCAAAATTACCACCCACGAAGTTCTCAATGCCGCTGCCGGTGAGGGTACCGCCGCCAGTCACGGTAACATCGTCGTGGTGCCGGATCATATCGGCAATGCAGTTTTTGTGACGCTTCCCGACCGTCTGTCAATATACAATCCGATTCTCATGCCCTTTGCCGCGATTGATCGC
>CALCSH010000557.1 GCA_937893815.1 uncultured Anaerolineae bacterium
ACACCAACGGCATTAAAAACTGCATTCCCGACGGCTGGAGCCACCCCATCCAGCGGGATTTCAGCTACAGCTTTGACTCCAAAGGGATGACTTGGCTCATAGGTTTCTACGAAAATAGTCTCCAGCTCAGGCATCTCGTGCGCCATGAAAATATGATAATCCCGGAAATCGCGCTCGCGCGGCTGACCGTTTTGATCATACACCATTTCTTCACAAACCGCATAACCTAAGGCCTGTACCATGCCGCCTTCAATTTGACCGGAAGCGGTAATCGGATTGACGATCACGCCCGAATCAACAGCCATGACTAGTTTATCCACGACCACCTGCCCGGTCTCAATATCTATGGTTAATTCGGCAAACTGCGCCGCAAAAGGAGGTGGTGCAACCGGTGAATAATACGAACCGACCGCCATAATCTGCTCTTGATCTTCGGCATGCAGGGTGTGGAGGGCGATTTCGGACAAGGCCAGTGTACGGCCATCGGGGGCAATGGCTTGCCGGTTTGCAAGTTGAATGTTGGCAGGTTGAAGGTTACTTTCAACTTGTGAACCTTCAACGTGCAACTGGTTATTAAACATCCCCGTCGCACGTACTTTGATACGCTCGGCTACCTTCTGCGCCGCGTTGACGACCGCCGCGCCCGAAATATAGGTTGTCGAAGAGGCGTAAGCGCCCACATCAAAGGGTGTGAAATCAGTGTCTGATGAGTAGACAATCATATCATCCAGGGCGCAGCCCAGCACTTCAGCGGCCATTTGCCCCAGCACCGTATCGGAACCGGTACCCAGATCGGTGGCACCGATCAGCAGGTTAAACGAACCGTCATCATTCATTTTGATACTGGCCCCACCCATATCCAGGTATGGGATGGCCGTGCCTTGCATCATCATCGCCACACCAATCCCGCGGCGCAGATGCGGTTTGCCAGGGATCATGTGCCATTCTGGGTTGCCATATTTCTGATCCCAGCCGATGGCGGCCTTGCCCTGACGCACACATTCTTCCAGTCCATTGGTCGCGATGGTCTCCGGACGGGGCTCGCGGCCTTCGCTCCAGGCGGTACTGAAGGGGTGTAGCTCGCCAGCCCGTAGCGCATTTTTCAAACGGAATTCAATCGGGTCAAATCCCATTTCATGGACAATTTTGTCCATATGGCGTTCGACAGCCCAGAATCCTTGCGGTACGCCGTAGCCGCGATAGGCGCCACTGGGGAGATGATTGGTATACACGATATCGGCGTTAAATTGAATATTCGGGGTTTTGCGATATTCGCCATCACCAACATATAAAGCCATGGCTTTATGCCCCGTATTGCCGGTTACCGTCAGGGCGTGCGCCCCGTTGGCGCCGGTGTCGCTGAGGGCATACATGGCATTGGCGGTGATGGTGCCATCGTTCTTGACGCCAGTTTTCATGTGAATGCGCATGGGATGCCGCGAGCGCGAAGCGATAAATTCTTCCTCGCGGGTATATTCGTATAACACCGGCCTTCCGGTAGCAATTGTGAGATGTCCGGCGATATCTTCGCCCAACATTTCTTGCTTGCCGCCAAACCCGCCGCCCACACGCGGCTTAATCACGCGAATGCGCTTGACCGGTAGATCCAGAACAGGCGACAACATACGCCGCACATGGAAGGGCACTTGTGTGCTGGTGCGAATCACCAGGCGGTCGTCTTCATCCCAATAGGTCACGACAACATGCGGTTCAATATGCGCCTGCTGCACTTTGGAAACTTCGTACTCGGCTTCGAAAATTCGGTCGGCCTCGGCGAAGCCTTTTTCGAGATCACCAATATCGATGCGGATTTCGGCGGCTAAATTTTTGGAGGGATCGGAATCGGCAAAGTTGACATAATCGGGTTCATCGTGGAGGATGGGTGCGCCGGGTTGCATGGCCTTGCGCGTGTCAAGAAGCGGTTCGAGAACTTCATACTCCACCTGGATTAAACCCAGGGCTTGCTCGGCGATCTCGGGGGTTTCAGCCGCCACGAAGGCGACCCGGTCGCCGACGAAACGAACTTTGGTATCCAGTGAAAAGCTATCCAGCGGCCCCGGAATGGGGTGCGACTGCCCCGCAGTGGAATAAGCCACGCGTGGGATATCGGCATGCGTCAGTACAGCAGCCACCCCAGGTAGTTGACGCGCCGCACGGACATCAATGGATTGTATGCGTGCATGCGCGTGCGGACTGTGTAGCACTTTGGCATACAACATGCCGCGCATTTCCACATCGGCGGCGAAGGCCGGTTTGCCTTGCGCCAGTTTGACAGCATCAACTTTCGGCTCAGGCTTGCCGACGATACGGTGGATTTTAGCTTGGGGAGCAACCGTGATTTGTGGCATCACGCGGGTGCGGGTATCAATTTGGGGAATACCAGAATCCACCCCATAGGGAGTCCCGCCCACATCATCTTTGGGAACAGGCACCCACTCTGCGGGCGCGGGGATCGGTGCGGGGGTATCAATCGGTTCAACGTCTTCCCCACGCATGATCGCCGCGGCACGCATCACCGCCTGGACGGGTTTCTTGTATCCGGTACAACGGCACAAAACCCCGGAGAGAGCATCACGCACTTCGACTTCGGATGGAACTGGCTGACGGTCAATCAATTCTTTTGCCGTCAGAATTTGTCCCGGTGTGCAATATCCACATTGAATGGCCCCGGTTTCGATAAACGCGTGCTGCAAGGGATGCAGGCCACCAGTTTTCTTCCAGCCTTGCTCAGGATGCTCACCAAGGGCTTCGAGGGTGGCGATTTTATGGCCTTCGGCCTGGGCCGCCAGGAAAACGCCCGCGTTGATCGGTGCGCCATCCAGCAACACCGTATCAGAACCAGTTAGCCCATGCTCGTCACCAAATTTAACGCTGTGAAATCCCAGGCCGCGCAGCACCTTAAGCAGGCTGTCGGCGGGACGAATTTCAAGCGGGTAATTAAAGCCGTTGATGTGTAAGTTGATTTTCATAGAATACTCCGGGGAATACAAATGCAGAATGCAGAAGTTTGAATGATGAATGCAAAAAGGTTGTATTCATCATTCTGCATCCCACATTTTGATACACCGCTTCGCCAGGGTTTCGGCCACGTCGCTGCGATAGGCCGCTGAGGCCCATGTGTCGCCAGCTTCGCTATAGGCATCTCGGGCGGCGATCGGTGCACCGAGGGCATTGGGGCCATCCAGAGCGAGCAATGGCGACTTACCAAACCCACCTAAAACCAGGCGAGTGCGGCCCGAAGGCCACTGCACCGCGGCGGCACATACAATCGGTACGTCCGCCGGTGTACGGGCGACGTACTGATAGGAAAGTTTGGTATTCAGGGGAATGGTTACCTGAGTAATCAGAGAATTGGTGGGCGAATCAGCGCGCAGGGGGAGAAATTCGCCAAGGCTAATCGCGGGCTGCGTATCGCCAGCAATCATCAGTTCTGCGCCCAGGGCCAACATAACGGCGGCAAAGGGTGAACGCCCATCGGCAGCGACGAGCGTACCCGCCACGGTAGCCATATGGCGCTGATTAAAGGCGGCTTCGTGCCGAATGGCATCTTTGAGCGCGAGCGGGGTCTGTGGGGCGTTGAGCAATGCTTGCAGAGTGACAGCAGCTCCGATCTCAAGGCTGTTACCGCGCCCAATGATCTGATTCAGCCCCAGGGACTGCACATCCACCACGGCCAGAGGCGTATCGGATGGCTGGTTGAGTACGGTTCCTCCACCCAGCGGGACAGTATGCGGTTGCTTGCGTGCCAGTAAACCCAGTGCGGCTTCGATCGTTTCAGGACGATGATATTCAATAATCATATTCATCTCGCTTGGTTCATTCCGGTCAGTCCGGATACACTTTCCAGCCCAACGCTTCCATATCGACATTCTCAATTTTCTCGGCAGGCACATCGACCAGAATAGCCTCGGCCTCGGCTAAAACTTCGCCTGCTTCATTGAAGATTTTGGCAGTCGATTTTGCCGTGCGGCGTTTGCTTTCTCCGGCGTAACCGACGATTTTAATCGGTTCTCCGATAGGAACATTTTTGCGATACTGTACGGTGAGTTTGGCCGTATACATAAAACGCGGGTTTTCAGGATCACAACCCATATGAACGCGGCCCAAAACCTCATCTACAAGTGAAGCGACAATGCCACCATGCACAATACCGGGATAACTTTGATAATGATCTGGAACGATGTACTCAACGGTAATCTCACCCGGAGCCGTTTCATAAAAATGCAAATGCAAGCCGTAATTGTTTTCGACGCCACATACAAAACAATGGCGAGAGCCGGGTTGTTTTATCATTTTGTTGCGAAAGTATCAATCAATAGTTTTACATCCCCACCGACCGGGTAGAGAATTGGGCAGGTCGCACCATTATTAATATATTCCTGTACTTTGGCGCGGGCTTCGTCGGGAGTGCCGGAAGCCGTAATACGGTGGACAAGATCATCCGGAACAAGGTGCTTGGCACTGTCGATTTGCTCATGCGTGGCAGGCCAACCCAAAATGGACTGGATTTCGGCCACAACATCATTGGAGACGCCCGAAGCCTTGGCGATATGTGGTTGCTGCGCCATATATTGGCAAAGCAACATCTTGCTGGTTTCGATAGCCTTGGCATGATCATGATCGACCGAGCAAACCACCAACTGTGGGCGGTCGAGATCATCCAATGAACGGCCAGCTTTCCTGGCACCTTTTTCGAGCAATTCCAGCGCCCGGATATTGTAATCTGGCGCTACACAATAATTCAGCACAGCGCCATCGGCTATTTCGCCGGTCAATTCCATCATCTGGGGGCCGGTAGCGCCAATCATGATCGGCACATGGCGCGGTTCACGACGACCATGCACAACATCCAGTTCAATCCCATCGACGTGATGAAATTCGCCATGAAATGTGACACGCTCCATGGCCAACAATCGGCGTACAACTTCTACAGTCTCGCGCATCGCTAATAATGGCTTACGGCGATCGATACCTACATTTTTCGCCAGCGGGTCCCACCAGGCGCCAATCCCCAAAATTGCGCGGTTGGGGGCCAGATCATCCAGGGTAAGAAATGTCGCTGCCAACAAGCCGACATTGCGCGTCCAGTTGTTGAGCACGCCAGAGCCAACTTTAATCTTCTCGGTCACCGCGGCGTAAGCCGCCATGGGGACAATCGCATCACGCACCAGCCGCGATTCCGCCTGCCAAACGGCTTCAAAACCGCGTGCTTCGGCATATTTCACATATTCCAGGCCATCGCGCAAATCATGAGAATCTTGCAAATACAAAGCTACACGCTTCAACATAATCATCCTCCAGAAATGTTAATCAATTTTGATATCTAACCGCTCTTCCAATAAAATCAAATCTTCCGGCTGATCTAAATCCAGGCTTAACGCTGGAAGTTCACAGATTTCAACTCGCGCACCTTTGGCACGCGCTAATTCGCAGTGTTTTTCAAACGAATCTTCTCCATAGTGGTAATCAATCAGCCCTACAGGACAAACCAGCAAAGCATTCGTGCCACGTCGATGCCGGTCAGGAGCCACCACAACAACGGGCGGGTCTACAGCCCGATCGAGCATTACCTGAATATCTTCCTCCGTCACCAGCGGTAAATCGGAGGGCAAAATCAGCACGCCGCGCGTGGCATAGGTTTGCGCAACAGCTGTGGCCCGCGTGAGCGCCACATTTAAGTGGGGTTGGCCATTCTCCTGCACGGTGCGAGCGCCCAATTCGCGCGCCATCGATAACGCGGCCTGATCGCGACTGACCACCAATACATGTTCAATATCCGGAATTTTTTTTAACGTACGAATGGTATTCTCTAATAGATAACGGTTTAAATCTGTGCGCTCATTTTCCGAAAACACCGCAGAAAGACGCGATTTTCCACGGCGGAGCGGTTTTACGGGGACGATTGCCCAAAGTGTCATCTAGTAATAGGTTTCCTTTCGAAAGTGGGGCGCAGTATTCCAGTTTAATTGCGGCGCAAATCTCACCATAGAACTGCGCGCTACGTATGTAATACCGCAATTGTATCAAAAATCACTTATCCTAAAAAATGAAGTACTTCCTCCGCCAGGCACTTACGATCACCTCTGGTTTTCATCACTGTATCGGTCACCAGCGTATCCATATCTAGGGCGCGGATCGCCGCTGCCTGCCCTTGATCGAGCGCGTCAAAGACAAAATCTGAGAGCAAATCCTGATAATGCTGCGCCACAGCCAGCGCCGAGGGTTGGATGCCCAATTCCATGTACATCTTTGCTGCCGGGCCTTTGAGCGCCTGACCGCCGATAATTGGAGAGACCGCGGTTACGCGGCGGTTGTTCAGCGCGGGTCTCAGGGCGGGGATAGCTAAAATGGGGTTGATACTCACCCACGGGTTGGATGGGCAAAAAATAACCACATCGGCATTCTCGATGGCTTCCAGCACCCCGGGGGCGGGTCGTGCCTGCTCCACACCCTCAAAACGGAATCCGCTCACACGTGGCTCACAACGTTGATGCACAAAATATTCCTGAAACGGCAGCACACCCCGATCAGTGCTAACCATCGTCGGGACGGGGTCGTCACTCATTGGCAAAATGTGCGGACCAATTTCCCAGGTGCGGCAGAAATCGGCGGTAATCAGGCTGAGGGCCTGGCCCGCTCGCAATCGCCGCGTGCGCTCAAGATGCGTGCCCAAATCGCGATCGCCAATACGGAACCAATCGGCACCGCCGAGAGCAGTCACGCTTTCGAATGCCTGCCAG
>CALCSH010000558.1 GCA_937893815.1 uncultured Anaerolineae bacterium
AGGCGTTTTCGGATCAAATCGGCGCCGATGGCTATGCTTCCAATGCCGCTTCCGCGGCAGAGTTGGCGAAAAAATTTGTCAATTAGGGAGTATGGGAGTAAGGAGCAAATGACATCCTACTCCATATACCCTACTTCCTACTAGAAAAAGGAGTTTATCTACAATGAGAGGCAACTATACTGTTAACTCTGGCGTGCGTTTTCGAATGCTGACGGATGACCAATTGCAAGAACTGTATGATGGCGTCCTTCACGTACTCGAATACACCGGCCTTGAGGTACACCACGAAGAATCTCTGGAGATTCTGAAGAAAGCCGGGGCCTGGGTAGATGGCAACCGCGTGCGCATCCCTTCTTATTTGGTGCGCAAATCGCTGGAACTGGCACCGCGCAGTTTCACCGTTTTTTCGCGTGATGGCAACCCCGAGAATAATATCCACATCGGGCCGGGGCGCGCCCACTTTGGGCCTGGTCCGACGTGCCCCAACTTTATCGACATCGAAAGTATGGATCGGCGTCCTTATATTAAATCTGACGTCCCCAATGTCGCCAAAGTTGTCGATGCCCTGCCAAATGTTGATTTCTGCGAATCGCTGGGCACGGTCAACGATGTGCACCACGATCTCGGCGCACTCTACGAGTTTGCGGGCATGTTCCCTAACACCAGCAAACCGATTGTAGCCTGGTCGTACGATAAATACGATTCGGCTGGAATTCACGAAATTGCCGTAGCCGAAGCTGGCGGGCAAGAAGCTTTCGAACACCGCCCGAATTACATTCACTACTGCGAACCCCTTTCGCCATTGGTCAGCACCGGCGAAGCGTTGGACAAATTAATCTTCGCCGCCAAGCATCGTATTCCGCTGATCTTCACCCCCTGCCCCATCGCGGGTGGTACGGCCCCAGTAACCGCAGCAGGCATCATCATTCAGGGTGCTGCCGAATCGTGGATGGGTCTGACCATCGCTCAGGCCTTGCAACCCGGCTTGCCCTTCATCATGGGCGGCGTTTTCTCGGTGATGGATATGAGTTCCATGATCCTTTCCTACGGCGCTCCTGAGCTTTCGCTGATGATGGCTGGGCTCACCGAGCTGGCACACTTTGCCGGATTGCCCCTGTGGCAAACCGGCGGCTGCACCGACTCGAAGACTTTTGACGAGCAGGCGATTATTGAAGGTTCGCTCTCGGTGTATTTCTCTGCGCTAACGGGGGGCGACCTGTGCCACGATGTGGGTTACACCGAAAGCGCCATGACCGGGTCTGTCTTCCAGTTGACTGCCATGGACGAAGCGATTGGCTACGCCCGAAGAATTACCCGCGGTATCGATGTCAACGAAGATACGATGGCTGTCGATGTAATTAACAATGTCGGTCCCAATGGGCACTACTTACGCGAAGAGCACACCCGCCGCCACTACAAAACCGAATTCTGGTATCCCAACATTTGCGACCGCCGCAATTACGAAGAATGGGTAGAAGAGGGCAAAAAGACCATGAAAGACCGCACCTATGCCCGCGTCCAGGATATTCTTTCAACGCATAAACCCTCCCCGATTAAGCCCGAAACCGAGAAAGTGATCGAAAAAGTTTTGGTAGAAGCGGAAGAACGCGTCAAAAACAGCTAATGAGATCCTTCAGAGAACTCCGAGGAGAACTGAAAAATGAGTGAAATTTACGAACAACTGTCCACCGCCATTTTGGAAGGTGATGCGAGCAAAACGCCCCGACTGGTCAACCGCGGTTTGAAGCAAGGAATTAGTCCCAAAGAACTCTTGGATAATGGCCTAATTGTCGGCATGGACGAAGTCGGCGTGCGCTTCAAGCGCGGCGATATGTTTGTGCCCGAAGTATTAATGTCTGCTGATGCTATGTCCGCCGGTATGTTAATCTTACGCCCCCTGCTGGTCGCAAGTGGAGCGAAATTACTGGGAAAAATCGTGATGGGCACTGTCAAAGGCGACCTGCACGATATTGGCAAAAACCTGGTCAGCATGATGTGCGAAGGCGCGGGCTTCGAAATCGTCAATCTCGGTTTCAACGTCGAACCCGATGTTTTCATTAAGGCGATCAAAGAGCACCAACCCGCCATTGTGGGTATGTCGGCTATGCTAACCACCACCATGCGGGCCATGGGCCATACCATCAAAGCCATCGAAGAAGCCGGGCTGCGCGAAACGGTCAAAGTTTTCGTTGGCGGCGCGCCTGTTGACAAAGAGTTTGCAGACACCATCGGCGCCGATGGCTATGGCTCAAACGCCCCTGGCGGCGCCGAACTCGCCAAGCAGCTCGTTGGGGCTGCATAAGGTTTAAGGTGCATTTGTGACTTCATCCAACGGATTGCCCATCGTCGTGATTGCCTGCAAGGTGTTTCAGTCGCTGCTGGAGAAGTTAATGCCAGCCGAAATGGCTGAACAGATCACCTTCATGGATTATGGCCTGCACCGCGTGCCCTCCAAGCTCACCTGGGCTGTTCAAGATGCGATTGACGCGGTGGAACATCCGAGCCTGATTGTTTTAGGCTACGGGCTATGCGGCAACGGATTGAAGGGCATCCAGGCCCGGCAGCACACGCTGCTGATCCCTCGCACCGACGATTGTATCGCCATCTTGTTGGGTTCGTATAAGAAATATATTCAGGAATTCGATGCAACCCCCGGAACCTACTATCTCACCAAAGGCTGGTTAGAAGCAGGTAGCAATCCGCTCCAGGAGTATGAAGAGATCAAAAAAAAATATGGCGAGAAAGATGCCACTTGGATCATGGATCAGCAATACCAGCATTACGAACGGCTGCTATTCGTTGCCCATAACCTGGAAGATTTGGATGAATACCGGCCCCTGGCTCAAGAAGTAGCCGAATACTGCAAACGCTGGGGTTTCCGTTACGAAGAAGTGCTCGGATCTGATATCTACGTTCGCCGTCTGATCGAGGTTGCCATGGCAATCGATAAGAGCGACAGCGATTTTGTAGTTATTCCCCCCGGCGGCGAAGTCACACAAAATTTATTCATGCGCTGAGAACCATACGAGAAAATACCTTCCCAACCTGATCGTGTGAAAAGCCACACGAATTCAGGAAGAACAGGAGAATCAATCATGCAAAGAAGGAAAACCAACTATCTCGTGAATGCCACGCCAACATTTGAGGTGCTATCACAAGATGAGATCGAAGCAATCTACTACTCAGCCCTGACGGTGCTGTATGAAACAGGCGTGCGCGTCTACGCAGAAGAAGGTATCCAACTGGCCTACTCCGGCGGCGCGATTATCGAAGACCGCACCGATGACAGCGCACTGGTGAAAATTCCACCGTGGCTGGTCGATAAAGCCCTGGCAACCCTGCCCGGCAAAGTTGTCACCCGCGGGCCAGATCGCAAATATAAAATGGAACTCTATAAAGATGCCATCACCTTTGGGCCGGGTTCCGATACACCCTTCACGATTGACCCCTACACCGGCAAACGCCGCCGCGCCACCTACAAGGATGTCAAGAATTTTGCTCGCCTGACACAGGCGCTGCCCAATCTCGATTTCCACATGTCGCTGGGCATCGTGCAAGATAGCGCCGTGGGAACCTACGACCGCTGGCAGTATCTGGCGATGCTGGAAGGCACCACCAAGCCCATCAATATCACCGCCGTAGACCTCGACGGTCTCAAAGATCAGCTTGAGATGGCCTATATCCGTGTGGGCGGCAAAGACGAGTGGCGCAAAGGCCCGCTCTTCTCGCTGTATATAGAGCCGGTTTCCCCGTTGAGCCACTCTGAAGAAGTTATCCAAAAACTGATCTTCGCCACCGACAACGAAATCCCCTTCGTGTACACCCCCTGCCCCCTGGCTGGCGCCACCGCCCCCACCACATTGGCCGGAACGGCCGTCCAGGCGCTCACCGAAAGCCTGTTGGGGATCGTCCTCAGCCAGTTGCGCAAACCGGGCGCGCCGATGATTATCGGCGGTCTGATGTCCAATATGGATATGCGCACTACGGTCTACTGCTACGGCTCGCCCGAAATGGCGCTGCTCAGCGCGGCCTACACCCAAATTACCAAATGGCTGGGCGTGCCGATGTACGAAACCGCGGGCTGCTCCGACTCGAAGATGTTCGACGAGCAGGCTGCCATGGAAGCCAGTATGAATATTGCCACCGCAGCACTGGTCGGCGGCAATATGATCCACGATGTTGGTTACCTCGAGCAGGGCCTTACCAGCTCGCCCGATATGATGGTCGCCTCCAACGAGATCATCTCGATGGTCAAACGCATCCTCAAGGGCATCCCGGTAACCGACGAAACCAAAGCCCTGGATGTCATCGACAATGTTGGCCCTGGTGGGCACTATCTTGATCACGACCATACCTACAACCGCTTCAAGACAGAAATCTGGCGCCCCGATCTGATTGATCGCCAGGTGTGGGAAAATTGGGAATCTGCGGGCAGCAAGACTTTCCGCGACCGCGTTCACGATCGCGTCGTCGAAATTCTGGAAGCCGAGGAAGAACCACTGCTCGATGAGAATATGTACAAAGAACTACGCCGCGTTTGTGAGTTAGCCGACGAACGCCACAAAAGCGAAGAACTCGACTACAATATGTTCGGTTAGTTCAGAAATTTCACCACAGAGACACAGAGTACACAGAATTTTTTTATAGAAATTCTTCGTGACCTTTGTGTCTTTGTGGTTCTCTTGCTTGCTTTACTGGAGATAAGAGGCAAAAAACTTGGAAACCAAGAGCCACAAGAACGAAGCCCTCGTTTTGGGTATTGACACCGGCGGCACCTATACCGACGGCGTGCTGCTGGAATATCACTCACGCACGGTTTTAGCCGCGCAGAAAAGCCTGACCACCAAGCGCGATTTTGCCATCGGGATCGAGAAAGTCATCGAAGGCATTCGGATTCAAGACCCGGCCAGCATTCAAATGGTATCGATCTCGACGACCTTGGCCACCAATGCCATCGCCGAAGGCAAAGGTAAGCGCGTGGCGTTGTTCCTGATCGGCTATGACCCGGAATTGGTGGCATCGTTCCAAATGGAACGCCATTTCGCCACGCCAAATTTTTATTATTTCGCCGGGGGACACGATCTATTTGGGCAGGAAAAAGAAACCCTGGACTTGGCCGCCTTGCTCGAAAAAACCAATCAGGTAAAAAAGCAAGTGGATGCCATCGCTATTTCCAGTTACTTCAGTCCGCTCAACCCCGAACATGAAACCCGCGCCTACAACGCCATTTCACAAGTTTGCGATTTGCCGATTGTGCTTGGACACCAGCTTTCGACCAAACTTGGCTCCGTGGAACGCGCCACAACCGCCGCACTGAACGCTTCGCTGCTCTCTGTGCTGCAAGATTTCATCGTGGCGGTGCGGCGTGCCATGGAACACCGCGGCATCGAGGCACCACTGATGGTCGTGCGCGGCGATGGCACCCTGATGAGCGACGAATTTGCCGCCCGTTCACCCGTTGAAACCATTCACTCCGGCCCGGCGGCCAGCGCTATCGGTGGACGTTTTCTTTCGCACAAGGATGACGCGCTAATTCTCGATGTGGGCGGCACCACCACCGATCTGGCGTTGATCCAGGCCGGGAATGTGACCATCAGCGAAACCGGTGCATCCGTTTCCGGGTATAAAACATCCGTCAAGGCCGCCAACCTGCTCTCGATTGGTCTGGGTGGCGACAGTCATATTAGCGTAGACCGCGAAAATAATATTGTCATCGGCCCGGAGCGCGTGGTGCCACTGGCTTATCTCGCCCATCAACATCCGGAAATTCAAATCCGTCTCAAAGCACTCACCCAAAAAACCTGGCCGCCCCCTACCCCAACGTGGCTGGAATACTGGTTTTTATTGCGCGATCCCGGTGATGACTTGCGCTCGTTTTCAGACCGCGAGAAAGCGCTGATCAAGATTCTAAAGGATGGCCCGATTGCCATCCCCGATCTTGTCAAGCAAGTCAACGCCCTGCACAAAAATCAACTCGGCGCTGATGAATTGATTCGTCGCGAGATTATCGGAAAATCGGGGCTGACCCCTACCGATTTGCTGCATATTGATGGACGTCACACGCCCTGGGATGTAAAAGCCGCTGAATATGGGTTGAAGCTGCTCAGTAATCATCTGCATTGGGAAGAACCCGGCCTGACGGAATTTATCTGGACGCTGAGCAGCGAAATGATTGCGAAGGCGATTGTGGAGTTCCTCACCGAGAAGAAAGTCCCCCAAAGTTCGGCACACAGCCCCGATCTTGGTCTGTGGTTCTTCCGCAATAGTTTATATGCGGAGCATCCCCACCTCAGCACGCAAATCCGCCTACAATATCCGATCATCGGCATCGGCGCTCCCGCCGATATTATGCTGCAAGATGTCGCCAAACTGCTACATACCGAACTGATATTGCCCGACCATTATTATGTTGCCAATGCGGTCGGCGCGATTGCGGGCAGCATCATGGTTTCGGAAGAAATTCTAATCTACCCACACCTGTCGGAAGCGGGTATGGATGTGATTAGCTATTTTGTACAAGCGCGTGATGGGCGGGAAGAATTTGAAGAACTTGACGACGCGCTGAACCATGCCCGAAAATCGGGGCATGACCGGGTGTTGAGCGCCGCGTTGCGTTCAGGTGCCGACAATCCGCAGGTAGTGGTCGAAGAGATCGCCGACGGGATTGATAGTTACCGCATCCGTTTGCAAGCCGTTGGCAACCCGCGGTTATCGAAATAAAAGGATTTCTGAACGGCAACGCTGCATAGTTCTGTACCACAAAGACTCGAAGACACAAAGAACCGCAGGTTCATTTTTGTTTTTCTTTGTGGCATTGTGTCTTTGTGGTAAAACTTCTTTTTGGCGCTGACTTATCCAGGTTAGGAGAATATCCATGGAATTAATTCGAATAGATACCCAACGCGCCTATGAGGCGATCCGTGAGAGAATTACGACGCTGGAGCTTCCACCAGGAGCGCTGATCGATGAAGGCAAATTAGCCCTCGATCTGGATGTGGGGCTGGTACCTGTACGAGAGGCGATTAAACTGCTCGTACATGATCACCTGATCGAGGCTCCCCCGATGGGCTTATTCGTTGCCGAAGTGAAAATTTCAGAACTAAGACAGATCAGCGAAATCCGCCTGCTACTGGAATGCTACTGCGCCCAACAGGCCGCCAAGTTCGCCACCCCGGATGATTTGGTAGTGCTAGAAGCATTGTGCCGCGAACAATCCCAGGTGCCCGCCGATGAGCCGCGCTGGCTCTTCGAATTGGATCACAAATTCCACCAGGCGATTGCGCGAGCCGCCCATAATAAATATCTTGCCGATATTTTAGATGACTTCTTCGGCCTGTCCCAGCGATTGTGGTTTTTGGCGCTGCCTCACCTGGAATTTTTGCCCGCCGCAGTTGAGAAGCATTTAGAACTGGTCGAGGCCATCCAAGCTCGAGATGAGGGCCGCGCTGAAACCATTATGCGCCAACATATTCAGAGTTTCTACGACAAAGTATTTGAAATTTTGCAAAATTTGTCGTTCTAAACGCTAGCGGTTACTGTAACCAAAGCACTGGCAATTTCATCCAACCCAATAGAAACGATATACAGCATGATTGGTGGAGTTTTGCGTATTCATCAATGGAAGTGTGAACAAAGCGTATTCACGCAAAGACCGGTTTTTACTCAGCTTTCTTGGCGCCTTTACGCCTTTGCGTGAGATTTATCGGTGTTCAACCTTCTGCTGACGATTACAGAATGTTGCAAATATGGCGAATAACACGAATATTCTTTGCTTTTTTGTAGTGGTCAATAAAAGCTTAAACAAAACCGGCAAATTTGCACCGCCGAGAGCGCGGAGTACGCAGAGAAAAACATAAATAACTCAGCGATCTCTGCGCTCTCGGCGGTGTTCAACCTTCATTTGACCATTACATATTCTTTTGCTTTTCATCCGCGTTTCCAATAGAGCGATGATCATACAGATGTTTCGGAAATCTGAACGAAATCACAACAATTACAGGAAAAATTATGCCCAAAGTAACCGTCATCTATGGCGAAGAAATTAGAACAGTACAGGCCCAAAAAGGCGAACTGCTCGGTGATGTCATTGCCCAAACCGGTCTCCCCCTCGAACAACCCTGCGCCGGTCGCGGTACCTGCGGCAAATGCAAAGTTCTGGTTGAAGAAGGCGTTGGCACACCTGATGAAATTGAACTCGAAAACCTGAGTGCAGGTGAACTTGCGCTCAACAACCGTCTGGCTTGCCGCGCCCGTGTGGAAGAAGATTCACGCCTGGTGCTCTCCCCCATCGTTGTCTATTCCAATAAAATCTTCAAAAGCAGTTCCCGCTATAAACGCGAAAAAGATGTGCCGCTGGGACTGGCTATCGACCTTGGCTCTACAACCGTTGCAGCTTTTCTAACCATGCTCGATACTGGCGAAGTCGCCGCGGGCGGTGGCGGATTGAACCAGCAAACCGTCTATGGCGCCGATGTGATCTCGCGCCTGGCGGCGGCCCTGGATAACCCCGAAAATGCGGAGCGCTTGCAAAGGCTGGCGCTGGCTTCCATCAATCAGGCCGTTGATTCGCTGAAACTCTCCAAGCGTATTCTCGAACGCGTGCAACGCGTTACGATCGTCGGCAATGTAGCCATGCACCATCTACTATCCAAACAACCGCTGGAATCGATCTCGATGATGCCCTTCCAGCCGTACAGCGCCGCAGCGATTAAAGATGCCAGCTACCTGATGGGCGGCATTTTCCCCGAACATATTCAGGTGATGCTACCTCCATTGATCGGCGGCTTCGTCGGTTCAGACGCGCTAGCCTGTCTGGCCTATTTCAACTTCGACAATCCTTCGGGGCCAATGGCAGCCATTGATCTGGGTACCAACGGTGAAGTCATGGTCACCGACGGCGAGCGCATTCTGACGGCCTCGACCGCGGCAGGCCCTGCCTTTGAGGGTGTCAATATTTCCTGCGGCTCGCGCGCCATCGACGGCGCCATTGTGGACACTCAACTCCAGGATGGTCAACTGGGGCTGGAAACCATCGCCGATGCCGATCCCATTGGGTTAACTGGCTCAGGCTTGCTCAGTGCGGTCAATCAATTCCGGCAAGCCGGAGTAATTGACGCCAGCGGGCGCATTCTCACCGAACCCGAGGGGTATACACACCTCATCAGCAGCGACGAGCACGGCACGCGCAGCATCAACCTCACCGAAGACGGCAGCCTGAAACTCACCCAACTGGATGTGCGCGAATTGCAAAAGGCCAAGGGAGCGATCCGCGCGGCAATTGACGTTTTGATGATGCAGCTGAATCTGAAACCTGAAGATTTGCAAAAAGTAATTCTCACCGGCTCCTTCGGCGGCCAGGTAGATATTGAATCGATTATCAATATCGGCATGATTCCACCCGTTGCGCCGCAGGTTGTAGAAACTATAGCCAATGGCGCCGGATTTGGCGCAGCGATCTTCCTCTCCGATGAGGGCTTTGCGCTGGGCGAAAAACTAGCCGCCAAGGCCGAACAAATAGACCTTGATTTGGATGCCAGCTTTAACATGCTGTATGTAGAGGGCATGTCGTTGTCCCCGAATGGTAAACGAAAGTGACAACGACAACTTCTGCTCCAATCGCCCGACGCGGGTTGGGTATTGCGCTGGTTATTCTAGCGAGCATGTTCTGGTCAACATCCAGCACACTCATCAATCTCATCAACCAAGGCAGCCAAATTTCAGCTGTCAGTCTGGCTTTTTGGCGCGACTTGAGTACCTTTCTGACGTTGCTATTGGGGATTCTTATTTTTCGACCGCGGCTGTTGCGCATAAAACGTGCTGATCTTCCCTGGCTGTTGGCGATGGGCGCCATCAGCATCGGCCTTTTTCATGTTCTCTGGAATACCTCCGTGGTCTTGCTAGGCGCGTCCATCGCCACGGTTATCCAAAGCAATGCACCGATTTTTGTCACCATTATGGCCTGGCTGCTCTTCAAAGAGCCGCTCAACTGGCGAAAACTGACGGCGGTAGCCCTGGCGGTAGGCGGCACCATCTTGTGCGCGGGCATTATCAACACCAGCGGGCAGCAAATTACCTTTTTGGGGTTGATCGCCGGACTCATCGGCGCCATTGCGTACGGCTCCTTTGCCTTGTTCGGTAAAAGACTGGCCGGGAACTACAGCCCGTGGACGATTTTGGTCTTTATCTTCGCCTTTGCCACAATCCTCCTGTTGCCCTTCCAGTTCAGCCAACCACTCCCCTGGCCGATTGCCCCGCGCGTGCTGACGTTCTTCATTATCCTCATTCTAGTTTCAACCATCGGTGGGTTCGGCGTTTTCACAACATCCCTCAATTATCTTCAGGCCAGTGTGGCGTCCATCACAGCCACCTCTGAAATTGTATTTGCCGTCATCCTGGCGTATATTGCCCTCAACGAGCGGCTGGACACCTGGCAGATATTGGGATCGCTTCTGGTAATATGCGGCGTTATTCTGGTCTCGCTGCCCAATGGACGGAAGCGCGGGAAAACGATATGAGCGATCTGATTCTAGGCATTGATACCGGCGGCACCTACACCGATGGCGTTCTTCTCGATTACCACACCCGTGAAGTGCTGGCGACCACCAAAACCCTGACAACCCGCCATGATCTCACGGAATGCATTCTGAAAGCGCTGGATAATTTACTACCCGAAGATAGCGGCACCATTCGTCTGATTTCGATTTCAACCACGTTGGCGACTAACGCGATTGCCGAGGGGAAAGGGCGGCCCGTGGCGCTTTTCCTATTAGGTTATGACCCCGAATTGGTCAAACAATTCCGGCTGGAGGGTGAATTCGCCACGGATAATTTCCACTACTTTGAAGGTGGGCACACCCTTCACGGCGAAGAACAGACTCCTTTGGCGTTGACAGCCATCATCGAACAGGCAGCTACGCTCAAAGATTCCGTCGAGGCCTTTGCTGTCTCTGGATACTTCAGCCCCTTCAACCCCAGCCATGAAAAACGAGCGTTCACAGCCATCCGAGAAGCGACCGGCCTGCCGGTGGTATTGGGACACCAGCTTGCCAGCAAACTGAATTCGGTGCAACGCGCCACCACCGCTACCCTGAACGCGTCCTTGCTTTCTATCTTGCAAGACTTCATATTGGCTATGCGCAAATCACTGGATGAACGCGCCATCACCGCACCCCTGATGGTGGTGCGCGGCAACGGTGCGCTGATGAGTGCCGACGTGGCCGAAAATCTCCCTGTAGAAACGGTGCACTCTGGCCCGGCGGCCAGCGCCATCGGCGCGCGTTTTCTGGCCGATCAGGACCGTGCCGTGGTGATCGATATTGGCGGCACCACCACCGATATTGCCGTCATCGACGGCGGGCAAGTCAACGTGCGCGAAGAAGGCACGACCGTGGGCAATTACCGCACCGCCGTTCGCGCCGCAGACATCCGCTCGATTGGGTTGGGCGGCGATAGTATCATCGCCTATGATGTTGATGAACGCATCAGTATCGGCCCAAGCCGAGTTACGCCGATTGCATATCTAGCGCACCAATACCCGCAGGTGGCCCACGAAGTCAAACATCTCTCGCATCATAGCTTTAATAAACGCTCCCCCGATTCGATTGAATACTGGTTCTTGCAACGCGAGCCAAACCGCTTGGTAAAAAATGATCTGGGGCGCAAAGTTATCGAGATGCTGCGCGAGCGGCCTATGGCGCTGCCCGAAATTCTGGAGCGGCTGGGGATTTTCCATCCGCTGCAATTCGGCGGGCAATCGCTGATCAAGGAAGAAATCATCGGGCGGGCAGCGCTCACCCCCACGGATCTGCTACACATCAACGGGGAATACACTCCCTGGGATCAAGAAGCAGCTAAATCTGCGGCGAGACATATCGCCAGCCTAAAAGGCTTCAGTGTCGATGAACTGATCGAGCGAGTGATGACAACGATTGCCGAGCGCATCACTGCTGAGGTTGTTGCATTTGTCAGCAAGCAGAGTTTGCGCAGAGTGCCCGATTATATTCATCCCGACGATTTGGGGTTGTGGCTTTTCGAGGAAAATCTCCACAGCAAGCACCCCTATCTTGGCTCGAAAATCTCCTTGAAAATCCCTATTATCGGGATCGGCGCTCCGGCGGCAATTTTTTTGCCCCGGGTGGCCGAACACCTGCACACCAGTTTGATCATCCCGCCCCATTTCCAGGTTGCCAACGCCGTCGGCGCAGTATCCGGCAGCGTAATGATCCACCATGAAGCCTGGGTTTATCCACAGTCGCGCGGTATGCATATTGTCGGCTATTTTGTGCAAAGCGGGAGTGAACGCCAGCGCTTCTCCCGTCTGAGTGAAGCCCTGGATTATGGCAAACAAATCACTGGCGAACAGGCTATCGCGGAGGCGATTGAAACCGGGGCGATTGATCCTTATCTTGAATTCGAGCAACTCCCCGATGGCGCAGAGAGCTACCGCTTGCGGGCGCGGGCCATTGGCAATCCTCAATTGGGTTAGGAAAATGCGCTGCTAAATTTTGAACACGGTGCAGTGTTTTTTCGTATAATAATGAGGTAATGAATAACGGCTCAGGCTAACGCCTTTTTGGGTACCTGTCTGTACAAGGCCGAGCCATAACAATCACAACTTTTGATAATTACCGCAAGGAGCATATCATGCCCGACGCCCGTGTTACAAAACTAGCCAAAGTTTTAGTGCAATACTCGCTCGATTTACAACCCGGTGAACAGTTCATACTGCGCACCAGTCCGCTGGCCGAGGAACTCAGCCTGGAAGTATATAAAGAGGCCATACTAGCTGGCGCCAACGTAAACTTGCAGGTCGGCTTGCCCGGTGCCGCGGAAACGTTTTATAAATATGCCAGCGACGCCCAACTGGAGTATGTTTCTCCGTTGCGGCGCATTGTGGCTGAAGAATTTGACGCCAGCCTGTATATTGAAGCCGAACACAATACCCGCGAACTGAGCGGCACAGACCCCAAGAAGCAAGCCCAGTTCAGCAAAGCCAGCGCCGAGATTAGCAAAATTTTCTTCGAACGGGCTGCACGCAAGGAACTCAAATGGTCGCTAACCGTCTACCCCACGCATGCCATGGCACAAGAAGCCGATATGAGCCTCAGCGAATATCAGGAGTTTGTGTATCAGGCCGGTATGTTGCATCTGGATGATCCGGGGGCGTTCTGGAAAAACGAAGGAAAGCGCCAGCGCGAGTTAATTGCCTGGCTGGAAGGGCGCGATCAGGTCGTGATTAAGGGCAGCAATGTCGATTTGAGTTTCTCGATAAAAGAGCGCAGCTTTGAACCTGCCGATGGCAAGTACAACTTCCCTGATGGCGAAATTTTCACCGGCCCGGTTGAAACCTCCGCCAACGGCTGGATTCGCTTTTCATACCCGGCAATTTACGGCGGGCAGGAAATCGAAGATATTCAGTTATGGTTTGAGAATGGAAAAGTCATCCGGGAGCAGGCCAGCAAAGGGCATGAACTACTCACTGCGCTGCTCAACACCGACGAGGGGGCGCGCTATCTGGGTGAATGGGGAATTGGCACCAATTATGGCATCCAGCGCTTCACCAAGAATATGCTCTTCGACGAAAAAATTGGTGGAACAATCCATCTCGCCGTAGGCGCTGGTTACCCCGAGACCGGTAGCAAAAATGAATCCGGCATCCATTGGGATATGCTCTGCGATATGGTGGAGAGTGAAATTCGCGTCGATGGCGATTTATTCTACAAAGATGGCAATTTTGTCGTGTAACTCATCACACCCGTGAAACGCTTAACATGAAGGAGGACGGCAATCAAGCCGTCCTTTTTTGCGCTTTGGGGTGCATCGCTCCTCCAGATGATCGACCGTAATCCAGCCAGCGGCAAATCCAACATTTCGGATCAAATTGACATTTTATTTTATGTTATACTGATTTCATGGAACGCATTATCATCGTCGCCAACCAAAAAGGTGGGGTTGGAAAAACTACCACTACGGTAAATCTGGCCGCCGGATTAGTGCAACTGGGATACCGCACTGCCGTCATTGATCTGGATTCACAGGGGGCGCTAACGATCAGCCTGGGTTTTGATCCCTACACCACCCGTCCGTCCACGTATAACTTGCTTCTCGAAGAAGAGATCACGTTTGTAGATATTCTCAAAGATACGGGTAAAAATATCGACCTGGCACCCGCCAATGCCGAGCTGATCGCCGCTGAGTATAAGCTCTACACAAGACCCGACCGCACCTCACGGCTACGCGCCACGCTACAGTTGCCCCGCCAGCCATACGATTTTATACTCATCGACAGCCCGCCAAATTTGGGCCTGGTGACCGTAAACGGACTGGTGGCTGCTACCGAATTACTCATTCCCGTGGCGACCAACTATCTTTCGATGCGCGGGGTGCGTTCTCTGCTCGATTCCGTCTGGCTGATCCGTGAAAAGCTGAATCCGCAGCTCAAATTGCTGGGTGTGCTCCCTACATTGGTCCATCCAAAAGCAACCCACGCCAAATCAGCTATCTACGAAATGCAAACCGTATTTAAGCAGAAAGTCTTCCAAACACATATCCCTTACGACGACATCGCGGCCACTGCTCCGGCCATGCGAAAAACCATTCTCGAGTATGCGCCCAACAGTGCAGTTGCCGCTGCTTACTTGTATCTTGCCAAGGAGGTAAGCCGTGCCGAATGAGATTTTTCAAGACCCACTGGAAGGAAAAGGGGAAGAAATGATCCCGCAGCGCGGGTTACCCTTTGATGATATTGACAAGACTCCTCTGGAGGAGATTCCCCCGGAAGAGCGCATACCAGACTACTCCGAGGCGGCATCGTCCCCCCCAGTTGAAGAAATTGCCCCCGAGGATATCCCTGTTGAAAAACTCCATCCGTTCGATAATAGCGCTGAACCTTCGTTCCAGCTATCCACGAAAGAAAGTGAAGCATTGCTCGGTACAATCGAAGAGAGTTTCAATATGGAAGCTACCCCCTGGAATTTAACCCAAGAAGAAGCCGAAGCCTTCATGGGCAGTGCCGATGAAGCATTCACACCCAAAGCCGAGGAAGAAACGGTTGAAGATCGCAGCCTGCATGGACCTCCGGGAGAAATGGCTCTGGTTGAGAATTTTGCTGCCCCCCAGGAAGCAGAACCCGATATGGGCTTGAGTACCCATCTCGAGGATGATCCCGTTGAAATCCAAAAACTGTTCCTACAAATGGCAAGCCAGCCGATGGATCCATTCTCCCCTCCTGGTGGCGCTCATCCCCAAACACCAACCATAGAACAACCAGCAGATAATTCCACCATCGATCTACTCATCTCTGATGAGGATATGCTTTCGCTATGGCATCGGGCTGACCAGGCACAAAAAGAAATCACACGGCATATTGCCACATTGTATATCGCACAACCCCTGCTGAATCATATTCAATCCGCCCGCAATGAGCTGATGAGCGGAAAAGAACGTTACGAAGATGCTGAGCGGCACGTGAATGAGGTTGAATATCACGTGCAATTGAGCATTCATCTGGATAAATGGTCGAAAACGATCATCCCGCGATTATATACTTACCTGGCAAGCTGGTTTATTGTCTCTTTTGGCCTGTTGTTTTTACTCGGCGAGAATATTTTCTCCTCCGACGGTCCGACCTTGTTGTATCTGGCAGGCAGCATGATCTGGGGCGGCGTGGGCGGCATTGTCGGCGCTCTGATGCCCTTGATTAAGCATTTCTCCGTAGATCAGGATTTTGCGCCCAGACATAGCTGGTGGTATATAACGAGTCCATTTGTCGGCAGCGTGATGGGCGCCATCATCTATCTATTTATGATGCTGGGGTCGCTCTCGATTTCTTCTGGCGATATTTCATCCCCGGTGATTATCTATATTCTGGCCGGGTTAGCGGGGTATCAGCACAAAGTATTCACCAATCTGGTCAAACGAATGCTAAAGGTGCTAGAAATTGAAGAAAAAGAAGATTCGACTCAACCGGAAACTGAATAACAAATCCAAAAAAGTGGGTTGCTCCGCAACCCACTTTTTTTATTAACTGCGTCTTCGCCCCCAAACCACACCTTCGATCAATCGGCTGACCTTTAATCCCCAAGAGCGCAGCTTGATATAAATTCGATACAGGCCGTGCAAGCGATACGGCCATACTTTCGGTTTATCAAGAGGTAAGGGGCCGGTCCATTGAACAGCCACAGCACCCCAGGTCAATCCGGCACCAAACCCCACAAAAACGACACGATCTCCCGGTTGAATTCTGCCATCTGTAACAGCTTCAACGGTCGCCAGGGGGATGGATGCAGTCGAGGTATTACCGTACCGTTCCAAATTGATAACGAATCGTTCCAGCGGTAATTTCAGGCGTTTGGCGGCTGTTTCGATAATTCGCAAATTCGCCTGATGGGGAACAACCCAATTGATATCGCTCAACGCAAAATTAGCTTTGTGTACAACATCTTCGGTAGCTTGCGCCATGACTCGGGTGGCAAAGCGAAAAACTTCGCGCCCGTTCATCTGAATAAAATGTTGCCGATCCTGAACGGTTTTCGCACTGGTAGGGAGTTTACTGCCACCTGCGGGGATACTTAACAAATCGCCGCCAGAGCCATCCGAGCGCATCACAGCGGAGAGCACACCTCCCGACTCCTGGCTGGCTTGCAGCACAAAAGCACCAGCGCCATCCCCGAAGAGGATGCAAGTTGCGCGATCTTCCCAATCCACCAAACGAGAGAGGGTTTCCGTTCCAATCACCAATGCGGTATCAATCGAACCCGTACGAATGGCCTGAGCCGCCATATTGATAGCGATGATGAACCCGGTACATGCAGCCGACAAATCAAAAGCGCCCGCATGTGTGGCACCGATGCGGTCTTGCACCAATGAAGCCGTTGAAGGGAAAATATGTTCGGGCGAAGATGTCGCCACAATAATTAAATCGATATCATGGGGGCCTTTATTAGCGACTTTGAGTGCTTTTAAGGCTGCTTCTGCACCCAAACTGGCCGAGCTTTGCCCAGCTTCGGCAATATGGCGTTGTGCAATCCCCGTTCGGCTTCGAATCCACTCATCAGTGGTATCGATAATATTCGCCATATCGGCATTTGTCATCACGTTGGCTGGCACACTTGTGCCCCAACCGGTAATATGTGCAAATCGGTTCATAATGTTCCCTCCTGTGCTTGCTCATCATAACGACTTATGATTATCACAGCGTTATGGCCGCCGAATCCAAACGAGTTCGACATAATATGATCTACACGAGCAGGGCGCGCTTGATTGGGCACATAATCCAGATCGCATTCCGGGTCTGGAAATTCGTAATTAATCGTTGGGGGTAAAATTTCGTCTGCGAGGGTTTTGACACAGAAGGCGGCTTCCAAGGCCCCAGCCGCCCCCATGAGATGACCCGTCATCGATTTCGTTGACGATATAGGGATATTTTTGGCGTGCTCACCAAAGACGGTATGGATCGCGGCCGTCTCGCTTTTATCGTTGAGGATCGTACTCGTCCCGTGAGCATTAATATGCCCAATATCACCACTATCCAAGCCTGCCCTATCCAATGCTGACTGCATACATAGCGCCGCGCCGGAGCCGTTTTCTGCCGGTGCAGAAATATGATAAGCATCGTTGGTCGCGCCGTACCCGCTAATTTCCGCCAGAATGTGGGCACCACGCTTTTTGGCGTGATCCAATGCTTCCAAAACAAGCACGGCTGCCCCTTCCCCCATTACAAATCCATCGCGTTGGGCATCAAATGGCCGTGAAGCTTTCATGGGGTCATCATTGCGAGTAGACAAAGCGCCCATCACGATCATACCGGCCATGGCTATCGGCACAATAGCCGCCTCGGTACCACCGGCTAGCATGATATCTGCCTGTCCCCGTAGAATCATTTCGGCAGCTTCACCCAGGGCGTTGGTACCCGTTGCACAGGCGGTTACAACCGCCAGGTTGATGGCCTGAATTCCCAAATGAATGGCGATCATTCCACCCGGCGTATCCGGCAACATGCGAGGAACAAGAAACGGGCTCACCCGATTCGGGCCTTGGGTTAGCAAGGTTTCCATATTTTCAAAAAGTGTGCCAATCCCGCCGATTCCCGTGCCAATCACAGCGCCAATCCGATTGCGATTCGAATCATCGATCTTTAGTCCTGAGTTTTCGACTGCTTGAATGGCTGCCGCAAGTGCAAATTGAGAAACAACATCCATACGACGGGCTTCTCGCCGACCAAATTGGCCTTCACCATCAAACCCTCTAACTTCGGCTGCGATCTTGGTTTTGTACTCCGTAGTATCAAAATGGGTTACAAGCCCTATTCCCGATTTGCCGTTAAGGATATTTCCCCAGGCTGCATCGATATCATTGCCTACCGGGCTTATGCAGCCCATACCAGTAATCACAACACGGTTACCCATATATTTCTCCAATCAAATATTTTTTGTACTTTCGCTAACGAACTAAGGAACCCGAAAGATAGGAGTGTATCGTGCACGAAACGCACGATACACCCCTATCTTTCAGAATTAACTTGAGCATGCGCTTTTCCATGCAGAATTTCATTATCTAAACACTCAAACACTCGCAGAGATACGCGAATCAAAAAGCCCGCTATCAATGATAGCGGGCTTTTGCGCAACCTCAAACAAAAAAGAACTGAAGTTTATGGCGTTGTGTATTCGATTTTCAAAACCGGGAAGAGCTTAGCCGTATCCACTGTACCATTATTATTGGTATTCGTATTGAATTGGAAGCGGAATTGAATCTTCCCGCCAAGAGAATTCTGGATTGCGGAAATCGCAGCATCCCCACCATATCGAGATACGCCGCTTGAAATCTCACCGGCGCTACAGAAACTCCATAACGCGCCACCGGGAGTATCATTGTAGAAATCCGCGGGTTCCAAATTGCCATAATTGTAGCGATAGACACCCATGCAACCCAAGTTTGCAAAAGGCGAGCCGCTAATTGTGCTACCTTCGTAAACCAGATAAACTGCTGTAATGGTCGCCTTATTGGATATATTCACGAGATCAAATGTAGCAAAGCCCTGATAGGCGTAGTTATGTTTCGAATCGCCTACAACAATATCAGTGCCCATCTCACCCGTATACAAAATACTTCCTGTGGAACTCGGTGCCCAAATATCATATAGTGAGGCAGGCGGAATTAACTCATCCACAACAATTTGTGTCCAAAACAGCGCACTGGTTGTAGTGCCAAACGCTTGACCATCTGCACTTTCCAGATTCCAGAAGCCCAAATAGCCACCCGCGACAGCAGGGGCAACCATCGGTACGGTAAGTGAAAATGATTCTCCCGGTGCAACGGTTCCCGGAAAATTAATTCGAGTAGAAGCGCCCAATCGATCGCCGTGATGATACACGACGCTAAAATTACTCGTCCATGTACAGGTGCCACTATTTTGTAAAACCCAAATTTTATTAAACTGCTCCCCAGAAGCCATCTCAGTACCATCAGGGATCGTTTCACTGACCATATGGGCCAAGAGACATTCGCCTTCCCCGCCCGTGGCTGGCTGCAAGGGTGTCGGAAAGAGCGTGGGCAATGCATTGGCAGTAATAGTACTGGTCGGTTCAGGCGTTGGCGTCTCCGTCGGTGTGGGAGTAGGAGTGGCCGCTTCCGCAAGTTTGGTCAATTGCACGGCTACGATCGTCTCGGCCATGGCCGCCGCGGTGCCAGCAATATTTGGCGTCGGTTCTGCGGATTCAATTGAACAGGCGGTCAGCAAAATCAGGCTTATCAGTAATATGATCCATATTTTTTGTTTTTTCATACGTTTCACCATTTTCGAAGGCATTAAACACCTTCGATGCCTAGTTTGGTTTCAGTACTCATCGCGAGTATCTGCCCGATTATAACAAATATTCTTAAACCGGCATTAATCTATCGAAACGTCTCGTTTGGGTGAGGTGCTAAAAAACATAACAGCCTTTTCAGATTGCATGTCGCTCACCGTCTTATCGCCAATTTTTGCGTCGGAGCTATTTCATACTACTCAAGTAGCTGCTCAGCCTCGAACCAAAGAAAGTCGAAAAAAAAATAGGTGTGCGTGGGACTGCGCCGCCACGCACGCCTATTTTTTCGATCTTCTCTCTACGAAGGCGTTAGCCTGAGCAGTTACCTACTCAATTGTGATTCTGCGAACTGTACAAAGGCCTGACCGATTTCCGTCAGTGCATTGGCTTCCAAGTTCGCTAAATTGGATGTTGTATACAAATTATCATACAAGCTATACCATGCCCAGCGCTGCACGAGATGAAAGTCGTCCGCGGGGTAGCCAATCTGCTGATCGGCAGCTTCATTCAACCAGGTAAACGAATCGATCAAATACTGCGCAGTCACATCCGGTGGATAGCCGTATTCTTCCGACAAAAGAATGCCATACTCGGTGATCGCCAAGGGCGTATTCTGATAGCCGTTTTCTGCCATCCACGTGCGGAAGGCGATGATCTGTTGCTGGAATAATGCCAAATTGCCGTGGTCAGCGGCGGTGTAAAGCTGGCCTTCTTCAATGCCAGGAAAACCTGCCGGAATACCGGCACCCTCACCGAGCTGTTCCCGCAGCACAAATCCATGAACCGTCCACCAATCCACGGGGAGCGACTCATCATATAAAGCTCGATACGCTGCCAGGACTCGATCCAGATATGCCAGCCGCAGGGGCGTTGGCTGGGTGACTCCCGTCATAGCAACCCGTGCCGAAGGGTCATTTTCCTTAATCAGTTCAAATACTTGATGATAAACCTGAGCATATTCTTCGGGCACGACATTATCTTGCCACTGGTTATCCGGTTCATTGCCAATAATCCACACCGCGCCCGGGTAGTGCCGCGCCAGCCAGGCGATCGCATCGGGTTGCGGATAAACACAACCGCGTCCCAGGCGGATCATCTGCCAGTGTTCGGGCAATTGCGCTGGGTGACGTTGCCGCACCGTCCAATCCAAATACCACCCTGTACCCAGGCGCTGCGCCCAGATTTCAGCATCGCCAGAGCCAGATAAGCCCAACCCGAGACGCTGGGAAAGTTGAAGGCTCTGCAGCGGGAATAAAAGTGCAGCGCTTTGGCTAGCCTGCTCCTGAGGGGGCGGCGCATCTTCTGGAAATCGTGGCTGATCATTACGCACATCGACTTCGACAAACCAGCACGGATTGCCATATTCGGGTGGAATGGCATCCATATCCTTACGAACGCCAAACCCAATCAGAGTAAAAAACCCGGCAATCATTAGCCACAAATATACCGAACCAGAGTTCATATCTCTCATACTGATACCTTGCCGTTCCGCTAAATGGCCCCCTCGCCAACGACTACGGTAGAAACTGTGCGCCAGAGAATCACCATATCTAGTCGCAAAGTAGCATTTTCGACATAATAAATGTCTTCGTCGATATGATCATGCATGGGTTGCTTGCGCCCGTGAATCTGCCACCAGCCGGTAAGCCCTGGCTTGACATCAAAACGCCTGTTTTGCCATGACTGATAATTTTTCAAATAAGCGGCTAACTCAGGTCGTGGCCCCACCAGACTCATGTCGCCTACCAAAACATTCCAAAACTGTGGCAACTCATCAATGCTCCAGCGCCGTAAAAATCGCCCCACGCGGGTCACGCGTGGATCATCGGGCCGTTTTCCATTCGCCGGATTATTGACATCATCCATACCATTGATCATGGTACGCAGCTTGATGACATGAAATATTTTCCGGTGAAGCCCCACGCGTGTCTGCGATATGAACACCGGGCCTGGCGTATTTAGCTTTATGGCGATTGCTGCAAGCATCAACACGGGAAAAGATAGCCCTAAACCCAACATTCCTCCTAAAATATCCATACCACGCTTGATTATTTTCTGATACCTGGAAAACACGTCCGGGGTGGCATATTTCTCTTTTCGGGGGGAAACAATTCCCCAGGCCAAACCAAACCCCAGGCCAGCGGCGCGCAGGAGCAACATGAGCGGAGCCACCCATAACACCGCCGAGTCGAAACGAGCGATCTCTATCAGGAATGGTGTGGCACTCATGAAAAACAGAAACAATGACGCCAATCCCAACCACCAACCTGCAGGCCAAAACCATCCCACGGCAATAGCACATACGATCAATGCCATCAGGAAAATCTGCACGTACTGACTTGCCGGGTTGTGTGAATTTTGGACGCTCATCCTCGGCATCTTGCGGGACATCGTATAGCCCCAATATCCGTTTCGTAATTTCCGACGCGCATAGGTAAACAGGCTGGTGCCATGATAATGATACACAATTGCCTGCGGCGCAAAAACCAATCGATATCCCTGGGCAGCTAATCGAAACGATAATTCCACATCTTCGACAACAACCATTTGGGTATTAAAGCCACCCTGGGCTACGAAAATATCCCGCCGATAAGCCGCAGAATTAGTATCGATTAAGTCTATAGTTTCGCGCCGGGCCGTGCGCCGGTATTTGGAAGCATACTCCTGCTGCACAAAGCGCGGGATCAACGCTTTCTGCCGAGTGCGATATGTTCCCGTTACGCCAACTACTTGTGGATCGTGAAATGGCTGAATAAGATAATGCAGCCATGTAGGTGATGGAACGCAATCGGCGTCGGTGAAGGCGATGATTTCGCCGCTGGCACGGGCTACCCCTGTGTTGCGTGCCCCCCCGGGGCCGGTATTCCTCTGACGGATGACGGTAACCCCAAAACCTTCGGCGATCTCAGCGGTGTCGTCGCTCGAACCATCGTCCACGACGATGACATCAACCTGCGCAACCAGCTCCTGTTGCGACAATACGGCCTGCAAACACTCGCCAATCGTGGAGGCAGCATCCTTGGCCGGGATGATAATACTAATCTGTTTTGGCTGCATTCGATTTCCAGACCGAGTTCATCAAATTACGCGCATCATCGGAGATCAGTAGCAATCCGCCGCCCACTACAATCGGCGTCAATGTGACAATAGCGTGCAGCAAAATCGCAAACGCCAGCGCCGATTCGTCGCCCACGCCAAACGTTGTGACGCTTAATTGCGCAAAAAAATAAAAAGGGCCAACGCTGCTGGTGGGTAAAGCCAACAACATTCGGACATATCCTAAAACTAGAACAAGCCAGCCTGCGCTCAGCGGCATCTTTAATGCCAGGCTGCGAAAGAGAATATCATTATTCAGCCACATGCTGAACCATACCACCAATGTTATCCCCAAGACCGGGAATAGATGCGAAGTATCTCGCAGCCATAAACTGCTCTCGACAAAATTATTGATCCACCCCACCCCGCGCAGCACCCATGGGCGGGTCGATTTTTCAAGATTAGGTCCAATTCTTTTCCACAATTTCGGCCCGAAGGCGACAATCATCAACAGCCCCACTAACGCCGTCCCGCTGATTGGCAGCAGCCATTCGCGCAACCAGAGTTCCCCTTCGGGGGGCAGATAGGCGGCCACCATTAGTGCGATCAGCACCAGGGTTAGCAAATCCAGAAATTTTTCGATGGCAACGGTGGCGACGATCGGAACCGTGGCTTTCGGCTGATGCATACCCAGTATACCGATACGGGCAATATCGCCCCCGCGGGCAGGCGTCAGCAAATTTACGATCAAACCGATAAAAAAGGCTTCACAGACGCGCA
>CALCSH010000559.1 GCA_937893815.1 uncultured Anaerolineae bacterium
CAGAAAAACCGCGTGCAGCATGGCGTCGTACATGGGGCCGGAGGCTACCCCGCCGTACACCATTCCTAGAATGCCCGAAAATGCCAGCCACACGTATCCGCTTAACAAGCAAATGGCAATAAATCGAGTAAGTCCGCGACGCTTGACGGTACGCCGCGCAATATCATAACGCAACAGCCACACCGCCAATCCCAATGATGCCAGACCGGTCAGGCGCACACCCATATCTGGACGCAGCGGCATCATCACCAGTCCTAGTAAATAAAGCGCAACGGGTACACCAAAGGCAAACTGGGTGGCGCGTGATAACCGCAACATGCGTCCTAATTCCAGCCGCTCTCCGGCAATCGTTAACACCAGGAAACCAGCCCACCACAACACGAACCGAGAAACAGGCCAACCCAGGAGCCAAAACAAATTTCCGACAAACAAGGCAAACGCCCCCAGGGCCATGACAACTGTATAACCAGCCCAATGGTCGCGCAAGACCACCAAAAAAATCAGCACCAGCAACAGACTACCAACATTCATCAGGATTGGGCCAACTAGTCCAGGTACGCCAAATACGACCAGCAGCGCACCGATACCGCTGCTCAGCGGGCTAAGATAGCTCCAGGGCTTTCCCATGGCTACGGCCCGCTCTAAAGGAATCAGTGTGCCAAAGAAACCAGCCACCATCAGCGCGCCGTGATGGATCGGTAGGGTAGCCTGTAATGCGGGCCACTGCCACCCCATACGGATCAGCCCGGCCCACATGGCAGCCAGCAGCGCAACGACCGCCATCAGCATAATCGAATAACGGTATTTTGGAAACATGCCAACACCTACAACAAAATCAATAGCATCACCAGCGATGTTTGCGCATGAATGCTGTGCGGCAAATGCGGCTGCATATGCACCCAGGTACCCGGCCCGGCGGTGGTTTCGTCTTCGCCCAGCTTGATGGTGGCAGTTCCCTCCACAAAGTACAACATAGCGGGTTTAGCAGCCGTATGTTCTGATAGTTCTTGATTGGGGGCAAAACCAAATAATATCGCTTTGAGTTGCTCATCTTCAAAAAATGTGCGGCTGATGATGCTATCTGAGGGAACCTCAGGCAGCATGGATGCTAAATTTTCAATGTAGATATACGGTTGTGTCATACTACTCTCCTTCTCAAGCCCAACCAAGTTCTTGCTTGGCGCTATCACTCATCATTTGCGGATGCCAGGCTGGCTCCCAAACCAAATCCACGGTAACACGTCGAAGATGAGGAAAGGCTCCCAGCAGGACCGTTTCAACATCACGTGCAATCACAGCATGTAACGGACAGGTTGGCGAGGTCATCGTCAGGTCGATTTGAACCTGATCTTGGTTTACGCGCACAGCATACACCAATCCTAAATCAACAATATTGATCCCAATTTCAGGATCCAAAACGACACGTAATGCTTCAAGAATCAGTTCTTCCATGTAGTTTTTACCTGCCTTCATTCAGGCGGAATCTTCATTCTGGATGATGATGTTCAATTCCTGCACAAAGGCTATCCTCGGGATCCCGTAAACGCGCATGGCGTCTTCCAGCGTTTCGTAGGATGTCAAATCACACCCGGGGCAATACATCCGATAGGCCACAAACAGCCTCACCGCCTCAGGCCAACGCTCAAATATGTCGGCAATCAGCGCTGTCGAGTTGAATACATCATTTTCCATCTTAAAAATCTGCTCCAACTATACTTGTTTTCTTTGTTTTTGTCTTTGTTTCGCCAAAAAAAAGTGAGGTCATGAAATCCAGTTCGAGCTTATAAAACGGGTGTGTGGGATGTTTTCCACACACCTCTGTTCGGATATAGCTACTGCACTATTGATCCGTCACGACTCGAATTAGTAAATATCATGTACTGTGTTATAAACATTGAACTTACCGGTGGGTGTAACCAGATCGGGTATTCGGGCAATTTCTTCCAAAGTGGCGTCATTGTAAATCACGATTTCGCCAGTCTTGCCGGGTTCAGCCGCATTTCCCCACACGCTGACCCATACTTCTGTGCCAGCTTTGTTGTATTCGAAATGCACCGCCCTGCCATAATCCGCTACTTCCCAACACTTAAAGGTTTCTGTTGGATTTTCCTTGGCAATCACGCAGATAGTGCGCTGAATGTTCTCATCCGGGCTAAGAACATGATCTACCCAAATCCACTGACTGTTGGGGTGGGTCTTAATAAACAGGCTGCCGCCACCCAACAGGGGAATATTGCGCACAACTTTCCAGGCGCTTTCAGGGTGATTTTCCGGATCGGTGCCAATCGCAATCAGCGAGCCTTCACCCAGGTGCGATGTACTCCACACCGGACCAAATTCCGGGTCAATCCAGTTGGCTCCACGTCCGGGGTGAGGGGTCTGCGGCGTTTCCACCAAGGCTTCCAATTTTCCTTCCAGGGCATCAATCACGGCAATTTTATTCGATTGATTGGCTGCCACCAGGAAATAACGCTGTGTAGAATCCCAACCACCATCATGCAAGAATCGCTCGGCCTCGATCATTTTGATAGTCGGGTTGTTCGGGTCGGTATAGTTGACCAACCAGACTTGCCCGGTTTCCTTCACATTGACGATCCACTCCGGTTTGAAGTGGGAGGCCAGAATGCTGGCGACGCGTGGCTCGGGGTGGTATTCCTCGGTGTCGTAGGTGTAGCTGCGGGTGCTAACTACCTTGAAAGGTTTCAGGGTCTCCCCATCCATAATGACAAAATGTGGCGGCCAGTAGCAGCCCACAATGGCGTATTGGTCAGTAAAGTCACCTTCTGGGCCATTGTATTTGCTCACCTCGACCGATCGAGCATCGTAACATACCTGAACTTCGGCCACCTTGTCGGGGACTTCCATCCATAGGTCAATCAATGCCAGCTTACCATCCCGCCCAATCGTGTAGACATAGCGCCCGGTGGCAGACATCCGCGAGATATGCACCGCATACCCTGTGTTGACGAGGTTGACAACCTCGTAGGTGTCACCATCGATAATGGCAACTTGTCCGGCATCGCGCAGAGTCACAGCAAAGAAGTTCTGCCAGTCGCGGTTGTGTTGTGGCTCTGTGGGCCGCTCAGCAACAGGAACGAATTCCTTCCAGGTCGCCATCATCTGTTCCAGTGACATTTCCGGCGGCGTTGGCGGTTCATTCTGGATGAACTTTGCCATCAACTCAGTTTGTGCTTCCGTCAGGGTACCTTGCTTGCCCCAGTCCGGCATACCGGCAGGCGTGCCGTTGAAAATGATCGAAGCCAGAGCCGTCGTACCCATGGGCAGGGTATGGTCCGGCGTCAGGGCTGGGCCAGTAGCGCCTTTGCGCAGCACACCATGACAACCCGCACAGCGCTCAAAGAAGATTTGTTTGGCTTGTTCAAATTCTTCATCTGTCAGCGTAGGCGCTTGCATCGCTACCGCGGGTGCTTCTTCCAGCGCCATACTGTCACCGGGCAACCCCGACAAATACTGCACAACAAACTCAATTTGCTTTTTGGATAGTAATTCGTCCATTGTAGCAGGCATCTGCCCGGCCATACATGGGCCATTCGGGCAATCTTCGACAATGAAACGATTCGGATCCAGAATCGATTCGCGCAAATAATCGGCGACCGTTTCCGCCTCGCCTGTATAATTCGACGCTTGCACGCGCTCGGCAGCCACTTCCCCGACCTGCGATAGATCAGGCCCAATAATTCCCTGGGCATTGGGCACGCCAGGGATTACATGACAAGCTCCGCATCCGCCAGCCTGAAATGATTCGACGATTTTTTCAGGGTCGGGTTGGGTTGCTGCGCCCGAACTGCACGCGCTTAGCAACAGGCTGAACACTACCACAATCCAAAAGATTATTTTTTTCACAGGAAAACACCTCCGTCTTTGATGAAGAAAAATAGATATATTCATCATATAGGAAGCATGCGTAATTGTCTTTGCGCTGGAGCAAAGAAGGATACTATGTGAGGGGGGATATCTCGCGCCTGACTCTACAAAAAAGAACCGTCAGGTATGGAATTGATTTTCGTAGGCGGCAAATCCTCAGCGATAGCAACGAGGCTATGCGGCACAAGGATCAATACTTGCTGGCGTTTACTTTGCACCAGGCCGCGCTTCTCCCAGTCAGTGAGCACCCGGCTGACGGAATAGAGTGTGGTGCCAGTCATTTCGGCCAAATCCTGGCGAGTGAGTGGCAAATCTATCAATATTCCCGAATCGGTCTTGCGCCCCGACTGGCGGGCTAAACGCAACACGGCCCGCGCGATTCGCTGTTCGACACGCTGGGTGGAAAGATCGCGCACCTGGCTTTGGAATTCTTTAATTTGACGAGCCATGATATGCATGGCATTATAGGCAATCCGCGGCTGAGCATGCATCAACTGGTTAAGCACAGTGTGCTCCCAACACAGCGCCATCGAATCGCCCACCGCCTGTGCTGATACCGGATATGCTCCCTGGTCAAGCAGAGAGATGATACCGAATTCCCGCCCTGGGTTGAGGTATCCAAAAATAACTTGCTGGCCATCAATCGTTGTTTGTGTCAGTTTTACTTTCCCCGAAACCACCACATAGGCGCATGTGGCTACATCTTCCTCCATAAAAAAATACGCCCCGTCCGCTTTTCGCAGAATACGACCCGCCCGTATCGCTTGGCGAAATTCGGCATCTGTCAATTCTGCAAGTAACACAACCCCGCGTAGCACAGCCAGTTCATCCGGTGAAAAATGCATACGCATATTTTACATGATATTGCACTACAATCGTCAAGATTGATGTTTGGGTCTTTAGGAATTGCCGTGAGAAACCCCTGATTTAGGGGCATAGGGCGTGCTCTGCACGCTCTATACCCCTAAATCAGGACTACAACCACGGGGATTCCCAGAGACCCAGATGTTTTTCTTTGGGTATTGCGCCTCTCTTTTGGGAGTGGTAATTATCCATCCTCAAAATTGTGAGTTCTTATATCCTGGGAATACGCGCGGAAACAAAAACGGTGTTTTTTGCTGATATTCGACATATTCATTCCCAAATCGTTCCACCAATTCGCGCGTCTCGTGAATATAAATAAACCTCAGTAGCACGATGAACACCACCAGGGTCAGAATGATGACTATGCCAGAGCCGATCCAAATGCCGATACCTAGATACATAAGCAACGCGCCCAGTGTCATCGGGTTGCGGGAATAGCCGTATGGCCCTTGTGTCACCAATCTTTGCGTGGGGACTCTGGGTGTGGGCGTGCCTTTTCCAAGAGTATACTGGCTGCGTACTGACCAAACGATAAGAGCTAATCCACCCACGGTCAGCGCCATGCCAGGAATTTGGTTGAATACCCCAGCATGGAAGCTACCCCACAACCCACAAGCCTCGCCAATCCCCACCGCAATCGCCGCCATCATCAACAACCCTAAAAAGAAAAGAATGATCATTCGTCGCATAAATGCACCCAATCATAAATTTCCGCTGATTTTCTAATCATTTACACTCGCCTTCCTGCGTTTTTGTTTTCGGCTCCACTTGGTCAGATAGGGCAGCAAGTATAAATAGGCCCCGGTGATTGCCAGAGCCAACATCAGAATAGATTGTATACTTTCGATTTGTTTCGGAAAAGTGAGCTGTTCGTCACCAATCAATTTGAATGTGACCGCGATTGGAATCAGCAATGCAGTAGGAACGGCGATCCAGCGGTGAATTTTACGAAACCATTTATGACTCTACTGCAAAAAGCCGATGACGGAGATGTCCGCCGGAATATATGGGGGTGGTGGCTTCGCCACCACCCCCATATATTCCGGCGGGAACACCTGCACGGTAGTTTTTTCAGTGGAGTCATTTATTAAACCATTTCATTAGATACCTCAGTACTCCTATCTTGAATTCTTTTACTTGTCCCAGGATAATCTTGAGAACAGAAAATGTATACGACTTTTGTCGGGTTTTGGCTTACTGTATTTGTGCGATCTCTTCCAGTCCCTGGCGATCAATAATCTGAATTTGATGGCGAGCTACCTGGATCAATCCATCTGCTGCTAACTTTCGCAGGGCGCGGTTGAGCACGTCCGGGACAACCCTGAGTTGGGCTGGCCTTCGATCAACACCATTTGCCCGGGATCGTATACCCGGCGTATAGCTGCGCGCGCCACTGCATTCAGCGTGGCTGTATCCAGCTCAGAAAAGGATGGTGCCGAACGAAGGATTTCAGTTGCTTTGGAAGAAGTTTTTCCGATGTTCATGATGCCCACATCATACCATCCTTCTGTCATCCAGCCGTCAAAGGCCACAGCTTTTGAGCATGCAGAACAATCTCCCCGGCAAGCGGGCCTTGGATAACTTCCCCTTCGACCACTACGACTTGATCATTGGAGAGCATTTTGCGATGGTATTGGTAAAAGGCGCTGGTCATCATCACGGGTAAAACACCCTTTTGGTCGAGCAATTCCACAATATAGTAGTTCTCCCCTTCCAGGGTACGAAACCGCTGGGCCGTTTGGCGAATCCCCACAACGTTGACTCGCTTTTCGAGCCTGCCAACCGCTTCAAGCGATGTCACGGTGCCAAGTTTCTCGACTTGAGCAGAAACCAGCTCCAGGGGATGGGCATCTACACTTGCGCCTAGAATTTCTTTTTGAGCCGTCATTCGGGCAGATACATCCCAATCTTTTTCATCCTTTGTGTCACCAAACTCAAATAACTGAAGTTGACCATAACGCCAGCCTCCAGCCCGAATATGCGCCAACAATCCTGGAATACTGCCCATCCCGCTCAGCGCACCAATCTGAATCAGGTTCTCGGCTTCCTGAGGGCGGGGATCCACCCGGGTTAAGAAATCTTCCAGGCTGTGGAAAGGACGCCCGGTCAAAATGCGCTGCTGGGTGCGCCGGGTCAAATCGCGCACCTGGTCAAGCCCCATATACAGCACGGGCATGCCTTTGGGGTAAACCACGGTGAATTGGCGTTGGGCATGGTTGATATGCGGGGCGCGCAGGGTCAGGCCCAATCGTCGGGCTTCGTTGAGATAGACTGCTTGACGGTAGTAACCGCCCCAACCCGCCAGCACCGCCGCCATGAATTCCGCCGGGTAGTGAGCCTTGCACCAGGTCGAACGCCATGCAACCTGAGCATACGAAGCCGCATGCGCTTTGGGAAAACCATAGCCCGCGAACGCAGCCATCATATCCCAGATTCGCACGCTAGTCTCTTGAGGAACGGCATTCTTCGCCAGCGCCCCGGCGACAAAACGCTGCTTGAGGGTTTTCATGCGTTCGCCTGGGTCAAAATGGCTCATCGCCCGACGCAGCATGTCGGCGTCCGCCAGACTCAATCCGGCCAATTCGCTGGCAATTCGCAGCACCTGCTCCTGATACAAGATCACGCCATACGTGTTCTCCAGCAGGGGCGCCAAGGCAGGATGAATATGCTCAATCTGCTCATGCCCCAGGTGACGCTGAACAAAAGCATGCTTAAGACCACCGGTCAGCGGGCCGGGTCGGTAGAGCGCCAGCGCCACCATGATATCTTCCACCGAATGCGCATCAATCTCTTTCAGCGTAGCCCGCATCCCCGGGCTTTCGATGGCAAAACAGCCAATCAACTGCGCGGATCGCACAAGTTCAATGGTATCAGGATCATCCTCGGGGATTGCATCCAGCACATCCAGGCCGCTTTGGAACTCACGCCGCCGCCAGGATTGGATGCGGTCGGCGACATTCCCCAATACCGTCAGCCCGCGCGTCCCCAACAAATCGATCTTGACCAATCCCATGCGTTCAATAGATTTCAGATCAAATTGGGTAATCAGGATGCCCTTGCTGGCCAGATGGGTCGGAACCAGATCGGTCATCGGCCCCGGGGAAACTACAATGCCACCGGGATGCACTGAAAGATGGCGCGGGAATTTGAGCAGGGCAGCCGCCTCCCGGAAGATGGCCTGGAAGCGCGGGCCAGGGAAACGCTCCTGTAATTCTTGATAAGGGAGCCGGCCTGGCCGCGCGCGGCGCGAAGGTGGCCCCCAGCCTCGCCAGGGTAAATCTGCCACCAGGGTTTTGATTTCTTTAGCTGAAAGGCCGTGGACTTTAGCGACCTCACGCAGGGCGGAGCGGCGGCGAAAACGGTTGATGGTCGCCACCATCGCTACCCGGTCCTCACCGTAATGCTCATAAACATGCCGGATGACATCATCCCGGCGAATGGAACATAAATCAGTATCAATATCGGGGGGAGAAGAGCGTGCCGGATTGAGAAAACGTTCGAAGTACAGGTTCAATGCCAGCGGATCAGGCGAGGTAATGCCCAGGCAGTGCGCCACCAGGGATGAAGCCGCCGAACCACGCGAAGAAGTCGGCACATTTGTGCGGCGGGCGTATTCCAGAATCTCTTGCACAATGATGAAGAGCGGCGCGTAGCCTCTTTCGGCGATGATGGTCAGTTCATACTCCAGGCGGGCCTGGATTTCAGGTGTAATTTCTCCATAGCGTTGTTTAGCCCCCGTTTCAGCCCGCTGGCGCAGTCTACCGATCGTCGTTTCGCCGGGAGCCAGGGGGATTTCCGGGTAATGGGCCACCCCTAACGGTAATTCGAGATTACAGCGGTCAGCAATTTCCCGGGTATTGGCGATAG
>CALCSH010000560.1 GCA_937893815.1 uncultured Anaerolineae bacterium
CTTGGCGGGCACTTCTAATTGTCATCAATGAGTTATTCTAATTGTCGTTAAGCGGCTACTTGATCAAAATCCCCCTTCATGAGTGAAGGGCGGTATTAGTAGTAGTCTGGATGATCCAAAAGTGAACATACCCCCCTCTTTGTAGTGGGGGTGCCTGTGGATGCGCAAACAAACCACAGTTCCACTATCCGCCCCCTGGGAGAGACGATCTCTCGGGGGGCTTTTTGATTCCCCGAAAGGAGGTGATTGCGCCCAATATTTGTGTTGCGTTGATCGATTTCTATTCCACCCAAAAGGAGCTTTTCTATGACAACACTCTCTGGTATGACCCTGTACGCCCGCGTGGCGGGTGTGACCTTCGATAATCGGCAAGCCGTGATTGCCGGTTTGGTGCGCGGCGCAGCGCTGTATATCCGCCGCGAGCCGCATAATCCTTATGATGCCAATGCGCTCTCCGTAGAGCATCCTTCCGGCGCGCAGATCGGCTACCTGCCACGGGAGATGGCTGCCCAGCTCTCGCCGCGTCTGGACGCCGTGGGAGTAGACCACCTGCCCGCCACGGTGCATATTCTCGTCAGAGGCAGTGGCCCGAACCCCACCCTCGGCGTGAGTATCCGTTTCACGGCCCCGATTTAGTTCTACCGATTCAACCCATCCATCCAAGCCCTGCAGGGAGTTTTCTCTGCGGGGCTTTTTTGATTCACCTCACCAAGGAGATTTGATATGACCCCCAAAGTCCACATCCTGACCCGCTGCGCCACCTGCGACGGCCAAGCCTATGTCTTCGCGCGCATTGACTACGACCCTGCCGGTGATCCCTACGAGCGCTACAAAGCCTGTCCTGACTGCCAGGGCAGCGGTACGGCTCCGCGTTGGGTGACGCTGCCTGAATTCGCCGACCTGCTTGACCGCACCCTGGCGCTGGAACCCGATTGGGAAGAACTCAGCCACGAAAGAGCCATCAGCCAACTCGAAGATAGCCGCGAGGCGGCAGGCATTTAGTTTCCAAGGTTGGAAGGAATTCATCCCATGACCCCATCCGAACCCACCTTCCACGAAGCACCCGCTTCCTGGAACACCCTGTATCTGTCTCCCGAAGGCTTTCGCTGCCAGTTGACGCTGCGCGGCGAGAGCGGCAAGGAGATCATCGAGAAGGCGCAGGCGGCAATTGCCCATCTGCAAGCCCAGGGCTGCCAGCCACAGCCCAGCCACACCACCGTCAAAGCCCGCAACGGCAACGGACACGCCAAAGACGTGCGTCTGTGTCCGATCCATCAGGCGGAGATGCGCCGCTGGGAGAAAGACGGCAACGTCTAGTTCAGCCACAAGCAAGACGATGGCTGGTGCAAAGGCAAGTAAATCGTCAACATTCCACCGGGATGGCGGATCCACGTCATCCCGGTTTATTTTGCGTAAAAGGAGCATATTTATGACCCCGCAACAACTCCCCTTCCCGATCTTCAACACGATTGAACCCCGAACGCCCACGGCGCTGGTAGCCAGCGCCGCAACGTCGAACGCACGTTGACCCAGGTGCGCCAACTGCATGAGCGGCTCAATACACTGCTCTACACCCATCACACGGAGCGTCCCACCATTCCACAGCCCCCAGGATGCCTACGTCCTTCTGCAGCCCTTTCTGGAGCCGCTGGATCATGAAGAACTGTGGGTGCTGGTGCTCGATACCCGCAACCGCGTGATGGCGCTGGTGGCGCTCTACCGCGGCAGTGTCAACGCTTCGCAGGTACGCATCGCCGAAGTCTTCCGCAAAGCTGTGGCCGAGAATGCCCCGGCGATCCTGGTGGCCCACAACCATCCTTCCGGGGACGCTTCGCCCAGCCCCGATGATGCCGCTGTCACCCGTAATATCCTTGATGCTGGCAAACTGCTCGACATTCAGGTGCTGGATCATCTGGTGATCGGGCAGGGCTATTTTGTCTCTCTCAAAGAACGCGGCCTGGGCTTTGCCGCATAGGAGCCGGAACAATGTCCCAAATGAAGAAGCTGGCCATCTGGCTGGCGGAATGTGTCTATCACTATCACATGAGCGATGCCCAAATCCTGCAGGCCAGTGGTTTGGCCGTGGGGGATATGGAGCAGACGCGGCATGTCCAATGGCTGTTGACGCAGATTGAAACCATGCGCCAGTATCCCGAAATCTATCTTACGTTTCTCTAGCTTCTCCATCGGTGGAGAAACTTCATCGGGCGCAGACATCAACTCTGCGCCCTTTTCTATTCGAAAGGAGTATTTCGATGACCAATACACAACCCCGCTCCACGTCCACTCAACTCAACGGACAGATTCGGGAATATATCCAAACCCTGGCGGAGGCCACCGATCAGGCGCGCGTCAGCCGCGTTATGTGCGAGTATCTGGAAAGCTGCGCCCGCTTTCACCAGTACAGCCCGAATAATATCTGGCTGATCCGTTTTCAGAAACCGGAAGCCACACGCGTGGCGGGTTTCCAAGGTTGGAAGAAAATGGGGCGTTTCGTGCGCAAGGTCGAAAGTGGCATTCCGATCCTGGCGCCGATCTTTCGGAAGGTACAGGAGGAAGACAGCGATTATGCCAAGCTGGTCAACTTCCGGGTGGTATATGTCTTCGACATCAGCCAGACGGAGGGCGAACCGCTGCCGCAGCCACCCGAATGGAAAAGTCCCCAGCAGCACGCCGCACTGCAAGCGCGCCTGATGGCGTTTGCCGAACAGAACGGCATTCGCGTCAACGTGCAGGAATTATCCGGCGAGATTCAGGGCATCAGCCGCGGGGGTGTGATTGAACTGGCTCCCCAGGCAGGCACCAAGGCCCTGATCCACGAGATTGCCCACGAGTTGATGCACCAGCACACGGGCAGCAAGCGTACTCCACGCATCGAAGAACTCGAAGCCGAATCCGTGGCCTATGTCGTCGGGCGCTATTTTGGCCTGGATGATCTGGCCAGTTCCAACTACGTCGCTCTGCATGGCGTGGATGCGGCCCTGATTCTGGCGCACATGCAGCGCATTCAGGCGACCGCCAAAGACATGATCAGCTCAATGGAAAAGGAGAGTGAGCAATGACCCCGCAGGAGATTATGCAAGCCTTGAAGATCCCCGAAGACCTGCCGCCCTGGGATGGTGAAATTCGTGAAGTGCAGGCCAGCGTGTTTGGCAGCCGCGTACGGGTGCTGTCCGTGGCTTCGGGTTGGGCGCTGGTGCAGCTATGCCCCCGTGGTTTGATTGTGTCGGTGAGTCAACGTGCCCTGCAACAGATTTCGCTGATGTATTAGAAAATCATGGGCCTGGGGTGAAATGCCTCAGGCCTTTTCTTCTTACGCATCGAGATAGGTTCCCTCCGGTGTGTCGAAATCTTCTTTGAAAAGGTCAATAAGATGGTATAAATAGACTATCGATTGGTTGTAACGATCCTATTGGAGTTTTGAGATGCAAATCACATTTTCACTCCCTGAAAAACAATTTGTGGCCGAATCCCTGGAAGGGGTGACGGAAAAAGTACGCCTGTATGCTGCATTGGGGATGTATCGAGCAGGCGAATTATCCATTGGGGCAGCATGCGAACTGGCCGGAGTGGATCGGTATGTCTTTCTCGAATTTTGCAAGCGCGAAGGGGTCACTGTGCGCACGCAAACCCCAGATGAATTGGAAATAGAATTCCAGCAGTTCACTGCGGAGGGCTAAAGCGACATGCTGATTGTCGCCGATAGTTCTGCCTTGGTGGCTCTGGCTACTTGCGAAGCATTGGATATCCTGTTGCAGGTATATGAAGATGTTTTCGTTCCCCAAGCTGTCTATGATGAAGTCGTTCAACCGGGGAAATATCACGCATCGACGCTCGATGCTTTCCTCGCTGCACGTGTGATGCAAGTTGATATGGATCAATTGAAAGAAGCTCTCAAACAGGAAGGGCCTGGTATCTTGAATTGGGCTCTTGCTGGGTTAGATAGGTTGCGTAAGCGGGGATATTTTGTCATTCCAAAAGCCGTTGAACAAGCAACCCAGGAGTTCCAAATGTCAAATGACACAGCTGCCTATTTCGTTGCCGAAAAATGTGTCGTCGGCCCTGATAAAGAAATCCAATCGAGGCCGCTTTTTGAAGCATATAGCGCTTGGTGCCTTCAGTGTGGCCATAAACCTAACTCAAGTACGGCACTTGCCAATGATTGGAAACGTCTCGGCTTCAAACGAAAACGCCAAGCTAGTGGCACAGTATGGCAGGGTGTGTCCCTGAAGCTAAACAGCCAATAAAATAACGCCTTTTCCAACTTCGGACTTTGTATATCTAAAAATGGCAGGTGTGGCAGGTACTCTACTTAATCTGGAGCCATATTCTACAAGAGATATCTTCTCTCTTTGCGATAGGCTTAAATAGAATAGTTGTCACACCTGCAAGCAGGAATGCTAAATGTTCGCAATAGTGAAATTTGGATATTGTCCGGAAATCTATATGCACAAAAGGAGCATACCAATGTTTGTTGAAGATACACTCGTTGAGTAAGAAGTTTTTAGCAAATTACTAACAGCGCAGGAAGTCGCCGATATTCTCAATATTGGAAAATCAACCGTTTATTTGAGGATTAAGTGCGGCGACCTCCCATCCGTCAAGGTCGGAAGTTCCGTGAGAGTGCTGCAGGAAGACCTGGCGAACTACATCCAGCAGATGCGGACAAACACCCACTAACCCGGCTCCGGGTCGGATGCGAAAGGGCTGCTTCCAAGGTTGGAAGAGGCCCTTTCTTTTTACTTCATCAACAGAACATAATTTCTGCTACAATATCGATGAAGGCCAGCACCTTACCAACGGAATGGATAGGGATTGCTCGTTGTCTTTCCTTGATGATATTGAAAAAGGAGATGACAATGGCAAAGAAAATTCGTGGTCACAATGAAGGCTTTGTTCACCAGCGTTCCAATGGAACCTGGCGTGTTCAGATTTATCTGGATGGGAAACGCACCGGGAAAACCTTTAAAACCAAAGCGGAAGCGCAAAACTGGCTGCAAGAAATGCAGTATCAGCTCCACCGGGGGTTTGATCTGGAAGGCAGCCAGATCACCCTGGGCGAGTATTTGCAGCAGTGGCTGGATGCCAAGTCGGTTTCCGCACGCGAAACCACCATCTACCAGTACCGCTTGCAGGTCAAGAACCATATCATCCCTTACCTGGGTGATGTGCATCTTAAGGATTTACATCTGGCTCGCATAGAAAGATTCTACGCCGAACTGATAGCTTCTGGGGTCGGCGTACGAACCGTTCGTTATGTGCATGGCGTCCTTCATCGTGCATTGGAAAAGGCGATGCAATATGATCTGGTCATTCGCAATCCAGCACATGGGGCAGCTCAGCCCAAGTACGCTCATAAAGAAATGACGGTTCTCGATGAGTATCAGGTTCCGCAATTCTTGATTGCCGCTCGTGGTAGTTCTTATGAAGCTCTCTATCACGTGGCGATCAAAACCGGGATGCGGCAAGGCGAGATGTTTGGCCTGAAATGGACCGATCTGCAATGGCAAAGTGGCACACTGCTGGTGCAGCGCCAGATAAAACGCGTCCCCGGCTCCGGTTGGCAATTTGCAGAGCCGAAGACCAGTGCGGGACGTCGCACCATTCGGCTTGGCGAAGGGACGTTGCAGGCATTGCGGATTCATCGAGAGCGTCAAGAACGGCAGAAGAAGGGTACAAATGGTGGCTGGCAAGAACATGGTTTGATTTTCCCCAATTCAGTCGGTTCACCCGGCGACCCCAGTAACTTGCGTAAGGATTTTTTGCGGATATTGCAGTCCGCCATGCTCCCAATGTTGCGCTTCCATGACTTATGCCATACCGCCGCGTCACTGATGCTGAATAATGGCGTGCCGCCGATCGTGGTATCCTGAATTCTGAGCCATGCCAAACCCAGCACAACGATGGATATTTACGGTCATCTGCTCAGCAATATGTAGGGAGAAGCAGCAAGAATCATGGACGAACTGGTCACACCGATTGTGGTCGCTAAGGATGGGTTGGTTCAAGTGGGGAAGAAAATGGGTGACTAACTGCGCACCCGAATTGCACCCAAAAAAAATAGCCCACCATTTCGGTGAGCTATTTACCGCCATATATGGGGGTTTTTCGGGCACACTAAACCCCTGCATATAGGTGACCCCGGGGGGACTCGAACCCTCAACCAATTGATTAAGAGTCAACTGCTCTGCCAAATTGAGCTACGGGGCCATGTTTTCAAGCGGGAAAATTATACCGCAAGGGGCAGGCGTGTCAACATAGCTGGTTTCGCTGCTACCGTTATGAATTGGGGGCACGTCGCTTGATGACCAGCCATCCCCCGATTAGCAACAAAACAAAACTTCCGCTAACGAAAATCCATTTCAGTAGCGTGAAAATCGGTGCCAAAGTTGCCATCACCGGGCTGGATGCCGGGTAATGATGCATCACCAGCGATGTGGATATATTTTCGCAGAAATCCAGCAACATAGCAATCAGTGGGGCGAGATTGGCATACCGCCAAAGACTGCCGGCAACTGCACTATGCCCGAAAAGCCAGCTCAATGATGTTGCCAGGAAAAAAGTATAAACCAGCGGCCAGACAATATCGAAA